>DPPH01000017.1 GCA_003539375.1 Clostridiales bacterium | reverse complement strand
AATTAAAATATATATTTTAATTATTAATTTTTATTCCTTCTATTACATTAGTAACATTAATTATTCTAAATATATAATTGTTTTCATTTTCTAAAAACTTTACTCTTATTAATGGATGATTTTCTACATAAAATTCATTGTTTTCTGAAGGTATTAGCTTATTTAAACTACCATCATCAGATGTTGTATATAAATAACCCTCTTTATAAAGCACAGATATTTTTTGTACTTCATCAAATAGATAATCTCCTTTATAGTTTTTAAGGTCTTCTTCACTTAGTTCAGTCTCATTCTCTAGTTTTGGCAAAGCATATTCTTTTTCAAATAATATCGCTTCAAGTATTTGCGAAGTAATTAATAAAGGCTCATAATTATCATTGTTAGTAAGATATATCATGTAGTAATTTTCATCTGGAAATATTTTAATTAGAGAGTTATAGCCCCCGTTTCCTATATGACCACTATGGTATATGTTCTTTTTATCATATCTATTATTTAAAAAAAATCCATAACTATATCCATCCTCCGTGTTACCCAACTGATTATCTTTAATTCTATTTAAAGATTCTTCAGAAATTAATTTTCCATTTAATAACCCTGAAATGTATTTTTGCATATCTTCTACATTCGAGTATATATTGCCGCTACCTGTCACAATAGAAAGGTTATAAAGAGGAAGCTTAATAGGATTTTTATTATCTAAGTTATAACCTACTGCTTGGTTTTCTATTAGATTATTGTCTACTCCACAAAAAGAATTATTCATTTCTAAAGGTTTAAATATATTTTCTTCTATATATTTATTGTATGAAACCCCTGAAACCTCTTCTATTATTTTTGCTAGCATAATATATCCAGCATTGCTATAGGAAAAATTTTGTCCTGGGTTAAATAATAGGGGTAGTTTTTTGATGAAATCTATATTTTTATCTAATGGTACATGCTGTTCAATCGAATATAAGCCTTCTTTTTGAAGTCCTGATGAATGAGTTAGTAATTGATGAATTGTTATGTTTTGCTTGTTATTTAAATCACCAATGTATTTTGATATTTTATCATCTAGGTCTATTTTACCTTCTTCTTTTAATTGTAGGATTGATACAGATGTAAAAGACTTTGTTATTGATCCTATAGGAAAAATGGTATCAGCAGAATTTTTAATTTCATTTTCATAATCAGCCATTCCAAAACTCTCTTTATAGATAACGTCTTTATCTTTAGCTATAAGTATACTTCCACTAAAGGAATCTTCGGTATTTTTGTTATATAAAGATAGAAATTCATTCATTTTATTTTCTATGTTTTTCTGCTCATTAACTTTACAGCCAGTTAGCAAAATTATAATAATAAAAATCATAGTTAAATATTTTCTTTTTTCCAACATAAATTGCTCTCCTTGTATTAATTTAATTTATTAGTATTATAATCTTTGTCGACCTAAAATACATTCTTTGAATTTGCTTGGAGACCTTAATTAACCTCTATTACAAACTCTTTATTATGATAGTATGTATTAAATAGTTCTCTTACGATATTTGCTCCTGATTATCTGTCATATCCATATCCATATAATTCTCTGTTAAGACTAACTTTTTGATTGTTGGATTTTGTTAAAATTAAATGAATCAATTTACCTTTTCTTCAAGCATAGGTTCATACATAGTCAGAGCATGATTTTCTGTTATAAATTCATCCCTTAATTCAATGCCTTTAAGATTATACACTTTCCTATGAATTGTGTTGTGTCTTGTATACCCTCCCCAATATTCTCTGTTAAAGTGATGTTCTTTTTCATATACCTTATAATTATAAATGGGTATAGTATTTGATCTCCATTCTCCTACTAGGTGATTATCTGTTAAATATACTATGATTTGGAAATCTTGATTAGTTGTGTTCTCAATTTGCAAATCTACATAATTATATACACATGTAGCTCCACTTCCAAAAGGTTGCTTTCTATTCGAATCTGGAAAGACATCGTAGCTGTGCCTATATCTTTCAGTAACTTTTAAAGGAGTATGAAGGGTCATCCAATATATTAAATTTGATAACTGACAAAGACCTCCTCCATATCCTGTAGTTACCTTTCCATAGAAAAGTTCCATCCCTTTTTTGTAACCTTTTCTTTTTGTGGTGTTACCTATCAATTTCCAGTAAGAAAAAGTTTCTCCTGGTCTGATTATTATATTATTTATCTTAGGTACTGCTATTTTTAAATTGTTTATTTTATTGTCTTGTAGCCACATATCTACATCTTTTAATTCTCTAAATAACGGTGTTTTATGACTAAACATTGTATATTTAAGTTTTTCATTTTGCTTTTCATCAGCATATTTTTTACTGCCAAAATACCATTTAATATATCTTCTAAAACAATAATAGTTTTTCCCTAAAAATATTCTGACTTTACTTCTTTTCTTCGGCTGCTTAATTTTCAATTAATTCTCCTTTTGTTAATTTATACCTCATTTATCCTTAATGTTTTTTTACAACAATTCTTTTCCCACAATTTCTACAATCATGTCTTATCCTGCTGTTGGCCAACCCATAATGATTCTTGCAACCTTATCATTTTCATCTATTAGAAATACAACTCCCAATGCAAGACCATTATCCATCCTACCTGAAAAGTATATTCCTTTTTCATAGTTATACTTTTCCACATCAGTTCTACATCTAGTAACAACTCTCTCTATACACCTTGTATTTGGCTGTGAATAATCAATTTC
>DPPH01000012.1 GCA_003539375.1 Clostridiales bacterium | reverse complement strand
TTGAAAGGAGTATTTCAGTAGAGAAGGTAATCAGAGAATATTTTTATAAATATAAATACAACAGCTTTCCCGTAGTTCAGGGTGAAGAAGTGAAAGGAATAATTAATATTGAAAGATTAAAAGATGTTGATAGAGATAGGAGGTCCCAAACTCCCGTTGGAGAAATCGCTATTCCAATTGAAGGAAAGTATAAGGTGGATCCTAAATGTTCTGTAAAATTAGCTATGGATAAAATTTTCTCTAATGATTTAGGCAGGGTGTTAGTTATTGAGGACGGGAAGCTTTTAGGCATAATTTCAAGAACTGATATTTTAAACTACATAAGAGTTTACGGGAAGCTACATGAATAAGATAAGAGGGAATTTAAGTTAAATATTTTTGGATAATAAAAGAAGGAGTGATAGATATGTTTAGGATTATAGGCATAATAGTTGTTTTGTACATAGTATATTTAGTAATAACAAGAGTTCTATAAAAAAAATTATAAACATGGATGTAAAAATTAAGATTCACCTTCTTACATCCATGTTTATTTTACCATCTTTGATTTCTATTATTCTATCAGTTTTTTCAGCTATCCTTTTATCGTGAGTTATTATTACAAAGGTAGTTTTATATTTTTCGTTAATATCTCTCAGAATTGAATATACTGTTTCTGAAGTGTCTGAATCTAGGTTTCCTGTAGGTTCATCAGCAAGAATTATCTTAGGTTTATTTATTAAAGCTCTAGCTATTGCAGTTCTCTGCTGCTGACCTCCCGACATATCCGTTGCTAAATTATTTTTTACCTTTGTTAATCCTACTAAATCAAGTAATTCATCAGCCCAATTATCTATTTCTTCTGTGATATTGTAATTTTGTATCCTATAAGGCATTAAAACATTTTCTTTTGCCGTAAATTCAGGAAGTAGGTAGTGAAATTGAAAAATAAATCCCATAGTTTTGTTTCTTAATACGGCTAATTCAGATTTGTTTAAAGTGTCTGTTCTACTACCATCAATAAAAACCTTGCCATCGGTGGGCTTATCTAAAGTTCCTATTATATTTAGGAGAGTACTCTTTCCGCTTCCAGATTCTCCTATTATAGAATTAAATCCTTTTTCTTCAAATTCTAAATTGATCCCAAATAGAACCTGCGTTTTTATCTTTTCACCGTATACCTTATCTATATCTTTCAGTTCGATTATATTAGCCATTTTTTATCACCTCGATAGGGTTAAGTTTTGATGATATTCTTGCTGGTATTAATGAAGCTATAGTAGCTGAAGCTAAAGCAAAGAAACCAGATAGAGCAATAAATCCGTAATTTATATAGATCGGAACTACAGGAGTACCATCAGGATTAACTGCAAACTTTGTAAACATGATGAGTAGACCAAATCCTAAAGCTATTCCTAAAAAAGCACCTATAACTCCAAGCATCAAACCTTGAAAAACAAAGATTAGACTTGCATCTCTATCTTGAATACCCATAGCCTTAAGTATTCCCAACTGTCTTGATTTTTGGACTACAGAAATAGCTAGAACGCTTGATATACCCAACAGTACTGCTACAAGTACAAAAACCTGAATCATAGCGCTTGATACGCTCTGACCATTTAATCCACTGAGAAGGGATTGGTTTTGGTCCTTCCAGTTATCAACCTGTAAATTTGCTTGAGATAATGTATATGATAAATCTTCCGCTATTATATCTGCATCAAACTCTTTTCTTACCTGCATTTCTACAGAAGTAATTTTATCGTCTATAGCTAGTATGTCTTGGGCTGTTTCAATATTGGTGATTAACCAAGTTTCGTTTATAGAAGCAACTTGGAGATCGTATAAACCTACTACTTCAAGCCTTATATTTCCTCCTCCTGGAGTAATTATTAGAGCATCGTCGCCTATTTTTAAACCTGATTTTATTGAAAGGTCTCTTCCTATGATAATTTCATCTTTTCCCTGAGGGGTTCTACCTTGGTATAAATTATCTTTGATTTTGTATATCTTATCAGCATCATCTATATTAAATCCTCTTATTAAAATTTGAACAATATCTTCTTCATAGTCTAGGTTTGAAGGACCATCCACCGCTGCAGAAATGTTAATAATTTCTTGACTGCTTATTTCTGTTTCATAGAGGACTCTATCATAATTATCAATAGTTTTTTCCTCGTTAGTAGGAGTAATAGTGATATGAGAAGAACTACCTATAGTAGTTTCTAATAAATTAATCTGAAGTCCCTGAATTAAAGAGCCTATAAAAAGCTGTACAGCAACTCCTACGGAAATTCCTAAGACAATTAAAACAGTTTGGCCTCTACCGGATTTTAAAAATCGAAGGGCTATCTTAAATGCTAGTCTCATTAATGTCACCATCCTTCAACTTTGCTATATCTTTATAGGAGTTAAGATATATATCTCCACCTATTAATTCAAATGAATTCATGTTTTTAGTAAAAGCACTACCGCCGAGAATAATTTTAATTTTATCTCCTGATTTTTTTCTTATTTCTTTTACCAACTTTTGAGTTTCAAACAGGAGGTAGTAGTCTGTAATACTTAATGCTGCGTACTTTGGTTTTTCTTTAGTTATAGCTATCGACACCTGGTCTCTAGGAGTATTGCTGCCTATGTATATTGATTCGTAACCGTTTAAAGTAAAAAAATCAGAGATCATTCTAAGTCCTACATCATGATATTCCTGTTCTGGACAAGCTAATACTACTTTAATACCTAAAGGTTTGATATTTTTTTTCATTTGGATAATATGGGGATATAAACTTTCTATAGAAGTTCTAATGATTGATGTTTTAATATGTTCCTGCCATATACAATTTTCATCATCTTCACTGCAGTTGTCTAT
>DPPH01000171.1:585-2870 GCA_003539375.1 Clostridiales bacterium | reverse complement strand
CTGTTAAATGAATTAATAGCAGGCGAAATGTTTTACCTTGATGCTGTTGAAAAAGAATTAGACAAGGAAGAAGAGTTCCAAAATATATTAAAGGAAACAAAAGAAAACTTACTTCAAAGATACGCAGTACAAAAAGTAATGGATGATGTAGACGTAAAAGATGAGGAAGCAAAAGAAGTTTATGAGCAAAATAAAGATAAATACATATCCGATGAAAAAGTATCTGCTAAACATATATTAGTTGATGATGAAGAAAAATGTAAAGAAATTAAAGAAGAAATAGATAATGGATTAGATTTTTCCGACGCAGCTGCAAAATACTCAAGCTGTCCATCAAGTAAAAAAGGTGGAAGATTAGGAGAATTTGGTAAAGGGCAGATGGTACCAGAATTTGAAGAAGTAGCATTTAACATGGAAGAAGGAGAAATTAGCGATCCTGTTAAAAGTCAATTTGGATACCATATAATTCAACTAGATAAAAAAGTTCCAGCTGAACAAAAGTCTTTTAATGAAGTTAAAGATCAGGTAAAACAACAGTTGGTTCAGCAGAAACAATTCCAAGTATATAATGATAACGTACAAAAACTTAGAGGAAAATACAACGTAGAAATGGACCCAAAAGAAATAATTAGCTAAAATGTACTACGTTTATATTCTTAAATGCAGAGACAATACCCTTTATACTGGTTATACTAATAATATAAAAGATAGGATCCAAACCCACAACAGTGGTAAGGGAGCAAAATATACAAGAGGTAGACTACCTGTCGAACTCAAATATTTTGAAGAATTTGAAGATAAAGGTGAGGCTCTAAAAAGAGAACATGAAATTAAAAAACTAAGTAGAGAAGATAAAGTTCTGCTTATTCAGGAAGGAAAGTCTTAAAAAAAGGCTTTCCTTTTTTCAATACTATAGATTATGCCATATAAGGTAGTATAGGTATATATAACTGCGTTTACTACACCTTAGGTTCTTTGAATAAGGTTGAGACCATTAGAGATACCTACACTATAACTGAGTACATTTGATAAAAGCCAGTATATAACCTATAATTAATAATCGAAATTGATAAAGAAACACCAGATTCACTGGTGTATTTTTTATGAAAAAAATTGAAAGGATTGATAAAATTGTTAACAAAAGAAGACGACGACTATTGCATTTTAAGTGAAAAAGACCAAAAATTAAAAGAGGAAATTATTAAAGAGGTAAAAGAAAAGAATATTAAATTCATTAGGCTTAACTTTACAGATATATTTGGATTTGGTAAGAATATAGAGATTACAGCAGATGCTCTTGAAAACACCTTAGAAGGAGATTTAATGTTTGACGGCTCATCCGTTGACGGGTTTGGTAGAGTAGAAGAATCCGACATGTACCTTATTCCAGATTTAGAGACATTTAAGCCGGTACCTTTAAGACCGAATGAAAATGGAATAGCGCAGATCTTTTGTGATGTGTATGATAAAGATAGGAAACCTTTTGAAGGAGACCCTAGAAATATTTTAAAAAGAGTATTAGATGAAGCTAAAGAAATGGGTTACGATTTAAATGTTGGCCCGGAAGGTGAATTCTTTTTATTTAATACAGATAAGGATGGAGAACCCAGATTTGATATACACGATAATGCAGGATACTTTGACAACTCTCCGGTAGATAAAGGAATAGATGCAAGAAGAGATATGATACTTAAGATGAAAGAAGTTGGATTTACAATAGAGGCTTCTCATCATGAAGTGGCAAGAGGACAGCATGAAATTAACTTTAAATATGACAAAGCATTAGATGTAGCTGACAAGTGGATGACTTTCAAGCAGATAGTAAAAAATATGGCAAAAGACCACGAATTATATGCATCTTTTTTACCGAAACCTTTTTCCGGAGATAGTGGTAATGCAATGCACTGTAACCAGTCATTAATCAAAGATGGAAAAAATGTTTTCTATGACGAAGAAGGAGACAATAAATTAAGTAAAACCGCCGAGTATTATGTAGGAGGATTAATAAAACATGCTAAAGAAATAGCAGCTATATGTAATCCAATTATTAATTCATATAAAAGGCTTGTGCCTTATTATGAAGCACCTACAAATGTAGCATGGTCGGCATCAAATAGATCAGCATTTATCAGAATACCAAATAGTAGAGGAAGTAGAACAAGAATAGAACTTAGAACACCAGATCCTACAGCAAATCCATACCTGGTATATGCGGTTATGTTAAAAGCTGGATTAGAAGGTATAAAAAACAAAATAGAGCCCCCGGAAATGGTGAATAAAGATAT
>DPPH01000171.1:0-320 GCA_003539375.1 Clostridiales bacterium | reverse complement strand
AGTAAATCTCAACGTAAAGAATATAAGGTTGATAAGTATCCTAGTAATTTATACGAAGCATTAAAGTATATGAGAGATAGCGACCTTGTTAAAGATACAATGGGAGAACATGCTTTTGAAGTATTCTATAATGCGAAAATTAAAGAATGGCGAAGATTTTCAAGTGAAGTTCACGACTGGGAAATCAAAAATTATTTAAAAAATTACTAAAACATTAGGGCAGCTGGAGACAGCTGCTTTTTTAGTTGCAAATATACTTTATTAGTTATAAAATTAAAGGAGTGTATAATATAAAGGAGGAACTTATGGAGACTCAAAAA
>DPPH01000028.1:1501-4238 GCA_003539375.1 Clostridiales bacterium | reverse complement strand
TTCTCCTTCTAAGAATTTTTCAAGTAGCTTATCGTTATGATCTGCTACAGATTCTAGAAGTTTTTCTCTGTATTCTTCTGCTTTTTCTTTATAATCATCAGGTATTTCTGTTACTTCTATATCTTGACCTAATTCATCTTTATATATTCTAGCGTTCATTTCTACTAAATCTATAATTCCAGTGAAATCATCGCTTGCCCCAATTGGTATCTGGATAGGTACTACATTCGCCTTTAACCTTTCAACCATTGTATTAACTGAGTAATAAAAATTCGCTCCAGTTTTGTCCATTTTGTTGACAAAACATATTCTCGGAACATTGTATTTATCTGCCTGTCTCCATACTGTCTCTGATTGAGGTTCAACTCCATTTTTTGCATCAAATATAGCTACCGAACCATCTAATACTCTTAGAGATCTTTCTACTTCAACTGTGAAATCAACGTGTCCTGGTGTATCTATTATATTTATTCTATTACTTTTCCAATAACAAGTGGTTGCAGCGGAAGTTATTGTTATTCCTCTTTCCTGCTCCTGTTCCATCCAGTCCATTTGCGATGCACCTTCATGAGTCTCTCCAACTTTATGAATTCTTCCAGTATAGTAAAGAATTCTTTCTGTACAAGTTGTTTTACCTGCATCGATATGGGCCATTATTCCAATATTCCTTGATTTTTCTAAAGGATATTCTCTCACAATTTTCCTCCTATCTGCTTAATTATTAATTACCACCTGAAAGTAGCAAATGCTTTATTAGCTTCTGCCATTTTGTGAGTATCTTCTTTTTTCTTAACACTTGCTCCTGCGTTGTTAGATGCATCTAAGATTTCTTTAGCTAATCTTTCACTCATAGTGTTTTCGCCTCTAGCTCTTGAATACTTTACTAACCATCTTAAACCAAGTGTTTGTCTTCTTTCAGGTCTTACTTCTATCGGTACTTGATAAGTTGCTCCTCCGACTCTTCTTGCTTTTACTTCTAATACTGGCATTATGTTGTTTAATGCTTTGAAGAATACTTCTTTTGGATCTTCTTCAGTTCTTTCTTCAATCATATCAAAAGCTTTATAAACAATCTTCTGAGAAACACCTCTTTTTCCATCAAGCATTACCATGTTTATCAATTTTGTTACTACTTTATCCTTATAAATAGGATCTTCCATTACCTCTCTTTTAGGTGCTTGTCCTTTTCTAGGCACTACGCTTCCCTCCTTAACAATTAAATTTAGATCACTGGTACTCGACAAACTTCAAATTTGCCGCTGTGCACATAATGCATCTATATTTATGAAGGCTTCCATACAGCTTTCATAACCTGCATAGTGTGCCGATTATTTTCTCAATTATTTTGGTTTTTTTGCTCCATATTTAGATCTACTTTGCATTCTGTCTTCTACTCCTGCAGTATCAAGGGTACCTCTTACAATATGGTATCTAACTCCTGGTAGGTCTTTTACTCTACCACCTCTTATAAGAACTACACTGTGTTCCTGTAAGTTGTGTCCAATTCCCGGTATGTATGCTGTTACTTCAGTTTGATTTGTCAATCTAACTCTTGCTATCTTTCTAAGTGCTGAGTTAGGCTTCTTAGGTGTTACCGTCTTAACTGCTGTACAAACCCCTCTCTTTTGTGGAGAATTTGTAATAGTTCTTTTCTTCTTCAAGTTATTAAATCCATAGTTAAGAGCAGGAGAGTCTGATTTTTTAGTTGACTTCTTTCTACCGTTTTTTACTAATTGGTTGATTGTTGGCATTATTTCACCTCCTTGTTTTTATAAATCTATTTCAGCGTTGCAGCTACTGCTGCTTTAACGTCAATACCAAACATTTTTCCTAAATTTTCCATAGTATCTACATATATTACTTCAATTTTTTTATCATTACTTATTTCTATTATATCATTTACAACTTTTTTGTCAGCATCTTCTGCTATATATATATGAGTTGCTTGGTCCTTTACAAGGGCCCTTTGAGTCTGTTTTTTGCCTATTACTTTTTTGTTGTTTTCAACTTTCACTTCTTCACCTCTTAAACATCACAAAGATTATATGCTTTAGGCAAGCATATAATCTTTAGTATTGTTCAATGATTTAGACACTCGATTATTTTACCACTTAGCTGTTCTCATGTCAACTGTTAATTAATTTTCTTCTTCTTTGAATTTTTCCTTAAGTTTTTCAAGTTCCGCTTCCGGTATTTCTTTTCTGATCATTACTTTTTCATATTTTTTAAGTCCAGTTCCTGCAGGAATCAATTTACCTATTATTACATTTTCTTTTAATCCCTGTAGATAATCGGTTTTACCTTTAATTGCTGCATCTGTTAAAACTCTAGTTGTTTCCTGGAAAGATGCAGATGATAAGAAGGAGTCTGTAGCTAAAGATGCCTTTGTAATTCCAAGAAGAACTCTTTCTCCAGTTGAAGGTTCCGTTCCCTCAACTTCTGCTGATTCATTTACCTTATTAAATTCATCATATGATACTAGGGTTCCAGGAAGTAATTCTGTGTCTCCAGGGTTTTTAACCTTAACTTTACTCAACATTTGTCTAATAACAACTTCTATATGTTTGTCGTTAATATCAACACCCTGCATTTTATAAACCTTCTGAACTTCTTTTAGTATGTACAATTGTAAAGCTTGTATTCCTTTTATCTTATATATATCATGAGGATTTACCGATCCTGATGTTATTCTATCACCTTTGTCTATGATTTGTCCATCTTCCAGCATTATGATTGC
>DPPH01000028.1:451-1179 GCA_003539375.1 Clostridiales bacterium | reverse complement strand
TCGAATAATTCTTCAACCCTTGGAAGACCCTGTGTAATATCTGCTGCTGCCGCTATACCTCCTGTATGGAATGTTCTCATTGTAAGCTGCGTACCAGGTTCACCGATAGATTGAGCAGCTATAAAACCAATAGCTTCTCCAACATTAACTAGTTTACCTGTAGCTAGGTTTCTTCCATAACATTTAGTACATACTCCATTTTCTGTATCACAGGTTAGTACTGATCTTATTTTTACTTTTGTAATACCAGAACTAATTATTACGTCAGCATCATCTTCTAATATCATTTCATTCTTTTTAACTATAATTTCATCGGTCTCTGGATTTACTATATCGTCAAATGCAAATCTACCAACGATTCTGTCGTAAAGATTTTCAATTTCTTCTTTTCCATTTTCAATAAAAGCTTCTACGACTAAACCTTCTTTTGCACCGCAGTCTTCTTCTTTTACTATTACATCCTGACTTACGTCTGCAAGTCTTCTTGTTAAGTATCCAGAGTCAGCAGTTCTAAGAGCCGTGTCTGCAAGTCCTTTTCTAGCTCCGGTAGTAGAGATAAAGAATTCAAGTACACTTAATCCTTCTCTAAAGTTTGACTTTACAGGGATTTCAACGGTTTGACCTACTGCATTAGCCATAAGTCCCCTCATTCCTGCAAGCTGTTTTATCTGGTTACGACTACCTCTCGCTCCCGACTTTGACATGATGTATAAGTTGTTCAGTTCATC
>DPPH01000028.1:0-194 GCA_003539375.1 Clostridiales bacterium | reverse complement strand
GTTTTATTCCAAATTTTTATAACATTTTCATATCTTTCGTCGTCTGTAAGTATTCCTCTTCTATATTTTCTTTCGTATTCAAGAACCTTCTGTTCTGCTTCTTTTATCATTTCAACCTTTGCATCCGGTACGTTTATATCAGATACACCTATCGTAATAGCTCCGATTGTTGAGTAGTGGAAACCCATTTCTTT
>DPPH01000111.1:5452-7606 GCA_003539375.1 Clostridiales bacterium | reverse complement strand
AGATCGTATCTTTTTAGATTATTTGTTTCTCCTGACAAGTTTTGGGAGATACCTGTAAATTCACCCAATCTTTCTGCATTATTATAAGCATAATTTGACTCATATCCCAGAGCTCTTAAGTAAAATGTTAATAGTTGAGTTTTAGTAACAGGATCTGTTGCCCCAAAAATATTTTCATCTGGTGCAGTACCTAAGGTTATCCCTCTGTTATAGGCTGTAGCCACGTAAGGTTTAGCCCAATCCGATACATCTGTAAAAGGATTGTCTTCAGGGGTTTCAGTTTCCCAACCTAATGCTGATACTACCATCTTCATGGCTTCCTGCCTATTCATACTTCCTTCAAGGTTTGGAGAAAATTCCTTTGCACTTACTCCGCTAAATAATCCTAAATCGTAAAGAATTTTACTCATTTTCAGGTATTTATCTCCATCATTGCCCAGCTGGTTTTCACTATTCTCTAATTCTCCGTATTTAATTTTTATTTCAGCTTTGCCAGCTTCTTCAAATATTATACTCTCTTCTATAATATTGCTTTTTAAATCTGATGAAACTTTTAGAGTTTCTTTATCTATTTCTACAGGAATCCTATCTTCATTATATCCAGTCACGTTTATATTAAATTTTTGATTAGGAAAATAGTACCTGTCCTCTAATTTGCTTTTTATAAATTCCACATCTTTATCTGTCTTATCGTAATTTGAAAATACTCCTAATCCAGAGACTATGCCTCTTTCTCTTCCATCTGAAGGCTTATTTAAAACTACTACAGAATCATATCTCTCAGATGCTAGGGTAGTTGACCCCCCACCATCTAGGTTTACTGCCTCGTAGCCTCCTATTTCTATTATAAAGTCTGCCAGGTCTTCTTGAGTAAAGCCAACAGAATTTGCGCTTCTTCCATCAACAGCTATGAAATACATCTCATCTCTATCTTCATTTACAGCAACTGCTGACCTAGGTTGTCTACCGGATACCATACTATTAGTTTTATATAAATTACCTTCTTTCAGGAGATAGTTTACTGTTCCTATGCCCCAGTTCATGTCATTTATGTCAAAGTTATACTCCAATTCAACTCTAGTTCCTATTTCTAACATATCGGTAATTTTTTCTTTGTTTTCTCCATTAGTAACTATCACATATCCTGTTTCTTCTGGAATATCAAAAGGCTCTCCACTTTCTCTTATTTCTCTTATCCTTCCTTGAAATACTAAAACTTCTAAAAGGTTGTTATCTTTATATTTGCCTATAGACTTTTCTCCCCAGTTCCCATTTAGAATAACTACTTCATCAACAAAAGTACCCATCTTATTTACTGCAGCAATTTGAATAGTCTCTCCATTTTCAGTTTTTAAATTTATCATATCTTCCAATACATCTATTAAATAATCATTTCCTTTTTTTATTAAAGTTGGATATTCGTAGTCTCTGTTGTTTGGTGATGAAATTAAATCATCTCTATTGAACAATGCACCAACTGGATATGAAGGATAACTTGGATTGTAAAAATCTCCATTAATTCCTGCAACTGCCCCACTGTCTAAGATTAATTGAGACAAGACTTTCTTATCCTTTATCCCTTCTTTATTATATATTGGTTTAATCTCATTATAGTTATCTAAGGTTATTTTAAGAATGTTAATTTGTACCTTTCCCTTATCTGTGTATCTTTCTATTGTTTGGTGAAACACACCTTTATTTACATAATCCTCTTCTATTTCTTCATAAATAGTCGTTATATCTCCGTAAGCAAAAGTACTTGTTATCATTAGTGTAATTATCATAATTGTTAATACTTTTTTCATCATTTTCGGCTCCTTTCACCAAAGCTCAACTTTATCAGAATTTTTAATAGCTGTTATAATTCTTTCCCTACCATCAGGTATATCTTTGTAGATATCCTTCATTAAATTCTTGATTTCTTCTCTTTTAGTTTCTTTGTCCAGTGGACATGGACTTTTAAATACGGGGATTTTACTTCTTTCTACCTCATTTATAATCTGCTTTTCTTTTAGATAAATAAATGGTTTAATAGAGTAAATTTCCTTTCTGGTTAGGTACGTAACCGGTTTGAAAGTCTTCAATCTCCCCTCGAAAAACATGCTCATAAATAAGGTCTCTACTAAATCATCAGCATGGTGTCCCATTGCCAAT
>DPPH01000111.1:0-5152 GCA_003539375.1 Clostridiales bacterium | reverse complement strand
TTTTTCTCTTCTCTTTCTTCAAATACTATTTTACTGATGTTTGTATTAATAATTTCGTAGTTTATATCATTTTCTTTATAATAATCCTCTAATTTATCTATTCCTTGAGTTTCAAAACCTAAATCCACTGTTACTGCTAAAAGATCAAACTTGTAGGGACTGAAGGTTTGAAACCTCCTCAAAGCTTCCAGCAAAAGCATACTATCCTTGCCTCCGGATACTCCTACTGCTACTCTATCCCCTTCTTCTATCATATTATGTTCTTCTATTGCTTTTCTCATTGCTCCTAATATTCTTTTCATAAGTCACCTCGTAATAAATTGTGTATTGTAATTATAACATTAAAAAGAAGACAAGCAATTAAATATATATTAAGTTTAATTAATTGGTTTAAAATTGTTATGTTTTATTATATAATAATAGTAGTTTTTATTAAGGAGATGTTATGTCAGAAATTTTAAACTTTATAGGAAAAGAACTATCCGTCCTAATTTTATCTATGATGCCAATATCCGAACTTAGAGGTGCTATACCCTACGGCATCTCAATAGGACTAAGTCCATATAATGCTTTTGTGATAAGTGTAATAGGTAACATAATACCAGTGCCCTTTTTACTTAAGTTATATCAACCTATCATAAGATGGATAGCTAGATCGACTTTTTTAAGAAGACCTGCTTCAATGATAGTAAATAAGGTAGATAGAAGTTCACAAAAAGTTCGAAAGTACGAGCTGTGGGGACTTTTTCTTTTAGTAGCAATTCCTCTTCCTACTACAGGAGTATGGACAGCCTCTGCTGTAGCTTCATTTTTGAAGTTAAGTTATAGGAAATCAATTTTTTATATATCTTTAGGGGTATTAGCCGCTGGAATTATAGTTCTTTCAATATCTTTAGGCGTTTCAATTTTATAAAAATAATTTTGCATGAATTTTAATTTATGTAATTGACAGTCATTATTAATTATGGTATAGTGACCTAGATAAATACCTTATCAAGAGTGGTTGAGGGACGGGCCCTATGAAACCCAGCAGCCGGTACAAACACGGTGCTAATTCCCGCGGTATATCCGAAAGATGAGGACCTTATGAAATTGACCTCTTCTTTTGAAGAGTTTTTTTAATTTTTGTATAGATAAACATCCAAAGGAGGATAATAATGAAAAAATGGTTTTTTACATCTGAATCCGTTACAGAAGGTCATCCAGATAAGCTGTGTGATCAAATATCCGACGGTATTTTAGATGCGATTTTAGAAAAGGATCCAAATGGAAGAGTGGCATGTGAAACTTCTGTGACTACGGGTCTTGTCCTAGTATCTGGAGAAATTTCTACAGAGTGCTACGTAGATATTCCTAAGGTGGTTAGGGAAACTGTAAAGAAAATAGGATACACAAGAGCTAAATACGGCTTTGATAGTGAAACCTGTGCCGTACTTACTACTATAGATGAACAATCTAAGGACATTGCCTTGGGAGTAGACCAATCAAAAGAGTATAAGGGAAACGGAAGTGATTCCTACGACAAGACAGGAGCTGGCGACCAGGGTATAATGTTTGGTTTTGCATGCGATGAAACAGAAGAGCTTATGCCTCTACCTATTTCCCTAGCTCACAAACTTGCAAGAAGACTTGCTGAAGTTAGAAAAAACAAGACTTTAGGTTATCTTCGTCCTGATGGTAAAACACAGGTAACTGTTGAATACCATGACGATAAGCCTGCTAGAATAGATACAGTAGTAATATCTACCCAGCACAGCCCTAAAATAACTTACGATATACTTGAAAAAGACATAAAAGAAGAAATAATAAACAAAATTATTCCTGAAGAACTACTAGACGAAAACACAAAATATCACATTAATCCTACTGGAAGATTTGTAATAGGTGGTCCACAGGGAGATGCAGGATTAACTGGTAGAAAAATAATCGTAGATACCTACGGTGGATATTCAAGACACGGAGGAGGAGCTTTTTCAGGAAAAGATCCTACAAAAGTAGATAGGTCAGCAGCCTATGCTGCCAGATATGTAGCTAAAAATATTGTAGCTGCTGGAATCGCTAAAAAATGCGAAGTTCAACTGGCATATGCTATAGGAGTTGCCCATCCCGTATCTATAATGGTTGATACCTTTGGTACCGGAAAAATTGATGAGGATAAAATATCTCAATTGATAAACAAACATTTTGACTTAAGACCTGCTGCTATTATAGATAATCTTCAGCTGAAAAGACCTATATACAAGCAAATTGCAGCTTACGGTCATTTTGGAAGACTAGATTTGGATTTACCTTGGGAGAAAACAGACAAAGCTGAAATTTTAAAAGAAGAAGCCTTTAAATAACTCTTTATTTATTTAGGACTATCTACTATAATAGTATTAGAGGTGTTCTTAATGGCAAGAAAAAGAAAAAAGAAAAAAAAGGTTCGGAATTTTCCAAGTATATTTACTATTCTATTTATAGGATTTTTAATATACGTAGCTGTGACTGTTAAAAACCAATACGGCCTTCTTACGAAGTTAAGAAATGAAAAAGAGGATATACAACAAGAAAAAACAGTTTTAGCTGCTGAAGTGGATTCTTTGAGTCAAGATTTGGAAATGCTGGATGATCCAGATAAATTTCTTGAAGTAATTGAAAAAATTGCCAGAGAAGAATACAAAATGGTTAAACCTTACGAAACTATGTATATAGATAAAAATAAAAACGAAAATAAATTTATAAAAGGAATAGGAGACGAAAATTAATTCGTCCCCTTTTTTATTGTTTAGTTATTATTTACCCAATTTACTATCGTATCCTCATCCGGGATAGGTGGTAGAGTACTGGATTTATTTTCCTCGTCATAAAGCTTTACCGAAGGAAATGTTGAAATATTATACTCTTCAATCAAAGCTTCCTGCTCTTTTGAATCAACCCACACAACTCTCGTAGAATCTGCAAGCATTACTGCAGCATTAAGAAATGCTTTTTTCATTTCTTCACTATCTTCATTAGTTGAATAGAAAAGCACCAGTAATTTTCCTTCTTCATCTAAATACTCCTGGAAGTTTTCATTAGTTCCTTCATGAGGACCATTTTTTCTTTGGTCTTCATACTTATATTCTTGAATTAAACCAAATTCTTTAGCGTTTTCTTCATCTACTACTCCATCTATAGCTAATTCTTCTATGATAGTAAGAGCTTTATCTTCCTTAGTGGCCAGCAAAGTATCATATGTAACTGCAACTAGATCATATCTTTTCAAGTTCTCTTTTTGCCCGGATAAATTATCAGAAATACCGGTAATTTGACCTAATCTTTCAGCATTGTCGTAAGCATAAGTGGATTCATAACCTAATGCTCTTAAATAAAATGTAAGGAGTTGTATCTTCGTAACGGGATCTTCTGCCCCAAAAATATTTTGTTCCGGTACTGTGCCTAATGCTATACCTTCCATATATGCTCTTGCTACATATGGCTTTGCCCAATCTGCTACATCTACAAAAGGGTTATCTTCTTCATCTGCCGGCTCCCATCCCAGTGCTGATACTATCATCTTCATTGCTTCCTGACGATTCATACTACCTTCGAGATTTGGTGAGTATTCCGAAGTACTAACACCGCTGAAAAGTCCTAAATCGTATAAAGTTTTACCCATGTCGTAGTATTTATCAATATCAATCTCTTCTGTTTCACCTTCAGGTTCCTCTGCTTCTTCCCCTTCTCCAGGACTTTCTTCATTTTCTTGAGGTTCTTCTTCATTTATTTCAGGTGTTTCACTTTCTTCCTGGTCTGGCTCTTCCACTTCAGGAGTATCTTGTGGGTTAGAGCATGCTGCAAGAGAAAAAATTATAATAAGTACCAATATCATCGATAAAAATTTCTTCATTTTATCACCTACCTGATTTATTGTTTTAATTATATCATTATTTCAAGATTTACTACAGCCAATCAACTTTTACTTTATTCCTTGGTGCAGTTTTTATATATTTAACATCTGGATACCCTATTATCAGAGGACTTACTACTTCTTCGTAATCCTTAATGCCTAAGAAATCCCTGATTTCTTTACTTTTGGAAAAAGCAGTCATAAAGTAGCCAATATAGCATGTACCTAATCCTAAAGTATATGCCATTAATTCCATTCTTGATAAGGCTATACCTAGCTCCATTTGAGGGGTAGGTTTTAACCTAGTGTCTCCTTTTGCTATAATAAGTGTGTCTCCTTTAAAGAACAACCTATCCTCTCCCTCTTGAAATTCTTCATACATCTTTTCCCAAGCCTTATAGTATCTATCTAATGTGCTTTTATTGTAGTTATATCCCTTATCATTGCCCTTTTTTATGTCCTGACTGATTTCATAGAGCTTGTTTATTGCCATTTCCCTAAGTTCAGGAAGTTTGTCCTTTACTATTGTATAGGATATATGCTGTCTATTTCCTCCAGTAGGAGAATATCTTCCCGCTTCTATTATTTTTTCTATTTTTTCCTTTTCTACTTCTCTATTTTTATAGCTTCTTATACTTCTTCTAAATTTCATAAAGTTTAAAAAGTTTTCTTCATTAATTTCAAATTTTTCCGGGTTATACTTATCAACTTCATCTATATCATAGTGGTCTATTTCTATAGCATCCACAGGACATAAAGCTATACAGTGTCCGCAGTAAATACATTTTTCATTTACCATTTGAGCTTTTCCTTCGTTCATTTCTATATTGTCCTGCAAACAGTGGTATACGCAATTTTCACAACCTATACATATTTCTTTATTAACCCTTATCATCAAATCTCCTCCTAATTATCTTTAAATTCTAATCTTATAGTTATATAATATAATAAATTCATAATAAGATAAAGAAATTTAGGTGATGAAATGAAAAAAGCTTTAATTGTTATAATACTAATTTTAGGAGTACTGATATTTAATGGAGTCGTGGCCAATAATTTTGATGGTTTTAATATTAGTAACTTAGATTTTAATCCACAGTATATATTTACCAATCCAAACTCCCAAGAACCAAAGGTGAATTTCTATATTAATAATGAATATAGAGCTTTTGATTACAGTATAAATTGGAACTATAAGAATTATTTTGGAAAATATATTGAAAACAAATCCAGTTTTTCAAAAAACTCTCAAAATCCTATTCTGACTAAAAATGATGAACT
>DPPH01000219.1 GCA_003539375.1 Clostridiales bacterium | reverse complement strand
TTAGATATTTAACAAATGACTAAGCATTTTAATAGTAAGGAGGAAGTCAAATGCTGAATTTATTAAATCTTAGATTTAAGTTGTTAAAAGATGATAAGTGGATTATTGTCATAATGGTAGCCATGACTTTGGTGCTTACTTTTGTATTTACTTCCTCTATGTCGGGAGACTACAAACCTTCTGCAGTAGTAATAGATAACAACAAGACTCCTACCTCTCAGAGACTTATCTCAGAGCTTAACAACAGCATATCAATGAACTTTAGATTAGTTGAGATAGAAAAAGGAAAAGAACTTATAGAAAAAGGGAATGTAATAGGAGGAATTATTATACCAAAATTTTTTGATCAACAGGTTTTAAAAGGAGAGGAAATAGATTTAGAACTAATTAAATCAAAAGACTCCCTAGAGCTTTTCCAACTCCAAAATACTATTAGAAGTGAAATATTTAAACTACAAAGCACTTATATTACAGGAGCAGCTACTATAGATGTTTTAAAAAAAGAAGGTATTCAAGTTGAAAACAATGAAATAGACAATATTTACTCAAGAGCTGCAGAACATTGGAATTACAGAAAACCTATAAATATTAAAGAATCAGTATTTCAAGTAGAGGCCGACTGGGCTTACAACCCGAGAATACATTATCTAGTGGGATTCACTCTGTTTTTTTCAACATTTACAATAGTTTTTGTAGCTGGAGACATATTAAGAGAAAAAGAACAAAAAACCTGGTACAGAAAACTGGTATCTCCAATTTCAAAATGGAAGATTATGACAAGTCTTTTAATTTCTACTTTTGTAGTAGGATTTGGTCAGATGCTATTTATGGTTTTAGCCGGAAGATTCATTTTTAATGTAAATTGGGGCATGAATGTAGTCTTGGTATTAGGAAATATGCAGCTTTTGTATTTACCTTTACTTCTGTAGGGTTGACTATATCTGGCTTGGTAAAAAATTATGAACAGTTAGGATCCATAGTTCCTATAGTACTTGTAGCTAGTGCTATGTTGGGAGGAACTATGTGGCCCCTTGAAATTATAAACTCAAAACTACTTCTAACCTTATCTAATTTCATGCCTCATAAATGGGCTATGGAAGTATTAACTCACTCTGCAGCCTAGGGATTTAGTCAGGAGATTTACCTTAAATCCCTGCTTGTACTTATAGGAATGGGAATTTTTTACCTAGCAGTAGGTATAAAATTAGTCCAAGTTAAAAGATGAAATAATAAATTTACCTTGACATTAATAAATATAAGGTTTATCATATAAAACAACAATTTAATTACGTGTCTTATCACGAGAAGTTGAGGGACGGGCCCTACGACACTTCGGCAACCTACGTTAAACGCAAGGTGCTAATTCCCCCAGGATTTTCCTGAAAGATAAGAAGAATATGAAATATAATCGCTTCTTATCGAAGCGATTTTTCTTTTACAAAAAAAAATAGAAGGAGATTATTATGAAAAACTATCAAATTGAAACCAACTGTGTACAGGGAACTTACAAGCCTAAATCCGGAGAACCTAGAGTCCTACCTATAACCCAGAGTACTACATACAAATACTCTAACTCAGATGATGTTGCAGACCTATTTGACCTAAAAAGCGACCAGCATATGTATTCTAGAATCAGCAATCCTACAGTTTCTGCCTTTGAAGACAAGATAAACCTACTGGAGGGTGGAGTTGGAGCTTTAGCTGCATCTTCCGGTCAAGCCGCTACCACTCTAGCATTTTTAAATATATGTAGTGCCGGAGATCATATAATTGCAGCCTCTACTATTTACGGAGGTACTTTTAATTTGCTGAAAGTATCTCTCAAAAAACTTGGAATACAGGTTACCTTTGTAGAACCTGATGCAAGCTATGAAGAGATTGTAGGTGAATGTAGAGATAATACCAAAGCTTTGTTTGGAGAAACTATAGGTAATCCAGGACTAAATATTTTAGATTTTGATAAATTTGCAAAAGCGTCTAAAAAAATGGATGTGCCTTTTATTGTTGATAACACCTTGGCAACACCTATACTTTGTAACCCTTTAGACCATGGTGCAGACATAGTAATTCACTCCGCTACTAAATACATAGACGGTCATGCTACCAGTGTAGGAGGAGTAATAATAGATGGAGGCAAATTTAATTGGGACAACGGAAAATTTCCAGAACTTGTAGATCCCGATGAAAGCTACCACGGTGTACAGTATGTAAAAGATTTCGGTGAGAAAGCATATATTACAAAAGCAAGGGTACAGATGCTAAGAGATTTTGGTATGACCTTAAGTCCTTTTAATGCCTTCTTATTTCATAAAGGCTTAGAAACCCTTCATCTTAGAATGGGAAGACACTGTGAAAATGCATTAAAACTAGCTGAATTTTTAGAAAACCATAAAGATGTTGAATGGGTAAGTTATCCTAAACTTGAAAGTCATGAATCCTACGATATGGGTAATAAATACCTTCCTAAGGGTGGTGGAGGAATACTGTCCTTTGGCTTAAAAGGAGGGGCTGAAGCTGGAAAGAAACTTGCTGAACATTTGGAACTAGTATCCTTAGTCGTTCATTTGGGAGATTTAAGAACTAGCATTTTGCATCCAGCCAGTACAACTCACAGACAGCTTACAGAAGAAGAACAGATTAAATCTGGAGTCCTGCCAGACCTAATTAGAATTTCTGTAGGAATAGAAAATATTGAAGATATAATTAAAGATTTTGAGAATGGAATTAAGGAAGTGGTATAATGCCTATTATTATATCTGATAAACTACCGGCATATTCTACCTTAAGAGAAGAAAATGTTTTTGTAATGAAAGAGTTGAGAGCTCAAACTCAGGATATTAGGCCCTTAAAGATTGCTGTAGTAAACTTAATGCCTAAGAAAATAGAAACAGAGACCCAGTTAATTAGAATGCTTGCAAATACACCCTTACAGGTTGAACTTCAACTTCTCCATATGGAGACCCATGAAACAAAAAATACTAGAATAGACCACCTTAACAACTTCTATAAAACCTTTGATGACATAAAAAAACAGAAATTCGACGGAATGATTATTACTGGAGCTCCCATAGAGACGGTACCATATGAAGAAGTGGATTATTGGGAGGAGTTTAAAAGCATTTTAGATTTCACAAAGACCAATGTATTTAGCACCATACACCTATGTTGGGGTGCTCAAGCTGCATTGTATCACCACTATGGAGTAAAAAGACACTATCTAGATGAAAAACTATTTGGAGTATTTTCCCATAAAGTAGTAGAACCTACTTTCAGGCTAATGAGAGGATTTGATGATGAATTTTATGCACCTCATTCAAGATATACTCAGATATCGGAAGATGAATTTGGTAAAGTACCAAATTTAAAGGTTCTTGCTAAATCTAGAGAGGCAGGAATACATATAGCTTCAACGGAAAATATGAGACAGATATTTATACAAGGCCACGGAGAATACGATAAAGATACCTTAAAAAATGAATATTTAAGAGATTTAGAAAAGGGAGAAAACATTAAAATACCTAAAAATTATTTCATAGATAACGATCCTAAAAAAGGGATATCCATAAAGTGGAGGGGACATTCCAACTTGCTTTTCAGCAACTGGTTAAATTACTGTGTATACCAGGAAACTCCTTATAACTTAGAAGACTTAAAATAAAAAAAGACTTATATGTTGTTTCTTTCAACATATAAGTCACTTATTTTTAATATTAAATTTTTTCATTTATAAAACATATGCCGCCGCATCCTGGACCGCTGTGGGTTCCTACTACTGCGCCAACCTCAATATCTATAATTTCTCCAACTTCAAAGTTTTCAAGAAGAGCATCCTTTATATCTTGATGAAATTTTGGATCGTCAGTGTCCAGTATGAATACTCTTTTATCCGATAGGTCAAACCTATTGTCATTAACCCAGTCTATCATCCACTTGATACCTTTTTTTCTTCCCCTTACTTTAGCAAGAGTATCCAGTTTTCCATCCCCTATAGTGAGTACGGGTTTTACACTTAAAACTGACCCGATAGCTCCCTGGGCTTTTGAGATTCGGCCACCTTTTACAAGGTACTCCAGGGTATCTATTACTAAAATACTCTCTGAATTTCTAATGAACTCATTCAGTCTAAGTTCAATATTTTCTATTGAAAGGCCTCTTTGGATTAAATCTCCAGCAGCTAAAACTACTGCAGCTAAAGCTCCAGTAACGCCTCTTGAATCAATCAAATGAATTTTATCTGATTTTATTATATCCTTTGCAATTTTAGCTGAGGGAAAGGTCCCACTAAATTCTTTTGCTAAAAATATTCCTAAAACTTCATCATCCTTATCCAATATTTCGTTAAAAACTTCAACAAACTCACCAGGACTAACCTGAGAAGTAGTAGGTAGCTTATCTGAATTTCTAAGCCTGTCGTAAAATTCTTTATTACTTATTTCTATACCATCTAAATAGGAATCATCACCAAAATTTACCGATAATGGAACTACCTTAATGTCGTATTTTTCAACAAATTCCCTTGGTAAATCACATGTACTGTCTGTCACAATTTTTATACTCATTTGAACCTCCGACTATAGTTTGTATTTTTTCTTAAAGTATTTATCTACATTAAACAAAGCCCTTATTAGAACTTCTTCTTCTTCTTTTGGAATTTCTTGAAGGGTATCTGCAACCATTTCCTCATGGAACTTATAGTGGGTATTATAAGCCTTCATACCCTTTTCCGTAAGTTTGATTAAAACTTTTCTCCTATCTTCTGTAGATCTCTTCCTAAAAACATATCCTTTTTTAACAAGATTGTCAATTCCTGTTGTAAGAGTTCCCGATGTAATTTTTAAAGCCTTTGCCGTTTCCGACATGGTTTTACCTTCTCCGAGACCTATATTTTCAATAATATGAAATTCCGATATTGTTAAAGATTTAAATTCTCCTCTACAGAGAAACTTTTCTTCTATCTTTAGGATATCGTTGAATAATTTTACTAATATTTTATTTAATGAACTATGATTTTCTCTCATATATACCACCTAATTACTTTGATACTCAAAGTATATACATATTAGTAATAATTGTCAATATTTATTAAAGAATATTCATTACTTTAATTAAATTCTAATAATCCGTTAATGAAAACTAAAGTTACCTTATATATAATGAAAACAAATAATAAAGGAGAGATGCTTTATGGAAACATTAATTGGAATTTTTCTATTTTTTATATTTATATCCATCGCTTTAAAAGTAAGTTTGTTGGTTTTAAAAATATTATTCGTTATTTTAGGCTTTGTATTTCTATTTTCCTTTTTACCATTTATAGCAATACCTGTTACTGCAATTATAGGATCGGGAATTCTAATCCTTAGAATATTATTTATACCATTTATAATTATTGGTGGATTCATAATGCTTTTGAAGCTGATATTTTAAAAAAATTATCCTAAAATAAAACATACTGCTACAATTTTCTGTAGCAGTATGTTTTATTTTTCGTAAATTTAATACTTTGAATCTCTAAATTAATAAAAAATTTATAAAATAGGAGCTTATTATGATATAATCAAGATATCAATGTCGGGGAGTCTTTTGTATGCATATTAATTTAAACAAGAAAGATGCAGTAAATATATTAAAAATTTTTCTAGCTGCTTTCATACCAGTTGCAATTGGTATATTTCTTTTAGTTGATTATATATCAGGAGTTGAAATGGAAACATCTAGGCGAATTACTGCTGCTGAGCAAAAACAGCGAATAGATACTATTGAATATATCATTAAAACTAAAGTGGAATCAAACATTGATGATCTTATGGTTATCAAGGATTCCCAAGAAATGGCAGATTATAAAATAAACAGTACTGAAGAAAACAAAAACAATTTAGCAGAACTGTTTGTTAGAATAGCTAATAATAAGACAGAATTTGATCAAATTAGGTTAATAGATAATAGTGGAAACGAAGTAATTAGAGTTAATAATAGAATACTAAAAGAACCTTATGTTGTAAAAAATGGTAACCTTCAAGATAAACAGGGAAGATATTATTTTAAACATGCTGAAGATTTAACAGAGGGACAAGTCTATATTTCACCCCTTGATTTAAATCAAGAAGATGGAGAAATCCAAAGACC
>DPPH01000224.1 GCA_003539375.1 Clostridiales bacterium | reverse complement strand
CTCGAAGGCTCTTCCCGTAGCTCTTCCTTTTTCAGGGTAAGGATCCTGTCCTAATATTATTACCTTAATTTCATTTAAATTATTCATTAAAAATCTTAAAACATTTTCCGGCTCCGGATTTATATTATCTCCTATTTTATCTTCTATTTCAAGTATTAAGTTATTATTTTTATTTAAAAACTCTTTCCAACTGGTGTGGTAGTTCTCCGGTATTAAGTTCATTAACGACTCCTTAATTCTTTTAATGTTTTTGAAATTAGTTTGAAATCTTCCCATGAATCTTTTTTAGCATTTGGATTTCTAAGTAAGTAGGCAGGATGAAGACTAGGTATGAATTTTATTTTACCTTTGGTAAATATTCTTCCCCTATCCTTTGTAATTTTAATATCTTCATTTATTAATACTTTAGCTGATATAGAACCTAAGGATACTATAATTTTAGGTTGAATAATCTTAACCTGCCACCTCAAATATGGTAGACATTTCTCTATTTCTGATTCTTGAGGATTTCTATTTCCAGGCGGTCTGCATTTAACGATATTTGTTATATATATTTCATCTCTTGTTAAATCAATAGCTTTTAGCATTTTATCAAGCAGGTGCCCAGCTTTTCCTACAAAGGGTCTTCCCAACCTGTCTTCATTTGAGCCTGGACCTTCTCCTACAAACATTAAATCCGTTTGGGGATTTCCTTCTCCAAATACAATATTTGTCCTATTTTCATAAAGTCTACACCTATTACATTTAGAGCATATACTGTTTAACTGGTTTAAATCGTACATCTTATGCTCCCTTCCCTATTATTTTAGGACTGAACTGTAATAGTTAAATAAATTTCCTCCGATAATCTTCTTTAAAGTATTTTCCGAATATCCTCTTCTTAAAAGTTCTTCAGTAACTTTCAAACTCTCTTTATGGTCTTTCAAAGTATCGTTCTGGCCTTGGGAGTTTAAAAATAAGTCACATAAATCAAATCCATAGCATACAGCATCTTCTCCTGCTTCCTTTATCATTTTTTCAATATGGTCGCAAAGCTTTGATATAGTTTGTTCTTCTTTATTCTGTGATACTATGCCTTTATAAGCATTTATTCCAATTACTCCCTTTCTTTCTCCTATAATCTTCATTTGCTCATCTTTGAGATTTCTAGTCATATTGTTTATGGTCCTCGAATTAGAGTGGGATGCCATAAATGGTTTTTCGGAATATTTTACAACATCTTCAAATCCTTCATCATTTAAATGACTCACATCAATAAACATTCCCATCTCTTCTGCTTTTTTTACTAATTCTATACCAAATGGAGTCAGTCCTCCTCTTATTCCTTCTTCTACATTTCCGAAATAGCTTCCGTCAGCAGCAAAGTTTCTTCTACTCCATGTAAGACCTAACCCTCTAACTCCCATCTTATAAAATACTGTAAGAAGATTTATGTCTTTTAAAATAGGCTCTACTCCCTCTAAGGATATTAGAATACCAATTTTATTATTTTCTAATGCCTTTTTCAAATCTTTTTTTGAAGTCACCAGCATCAAGTCTTCGCAAGACTCAACTTCTTCTGTTAATTCAACTACCTGGTCTAGGGCTACTCTTAAGGCAAGTTCTGGAAGAAATACGTCATCTACATATATAGCCCCTACTATAAAGTTAAATCCTGCCTTTTTAAAATCATCTAGAAATAGGTGCTCGATTATTTTCTTTTCGCCTTTTCTTTTTCTTTCAAAGATTATACCCCCTAAATCCAAATGGGCATCTATAACCGTATTATCATTATGAAGTTTTACTGCTTTTTTATAATAATCCATAAATCCTCCTTTTTCTATGCTATAAACATTCTTGCTACAAGCATATCTTTTATAGTTCGAGTTTTGTACTCTATACTGCAGCTATCTAATAATTTTACTCCAGGATAAAACTTTGCTTTATATGCATCACCATGATTTTTGTATTGAATTTTCATTACTAGTTCATCAGGAATATCAATATTACATTTGTTAATCTTTTTTACTGCTTCTCTGGTTTTTTCTTGTATAAGATTTACTGCATCCTTGCTGTTTAAACTCAGGACTCCACTTCCTTCTCCTTCTTTAACAGAAGCTGTTATGATACAATCGTTAAAATCTTTAGCGCTTTCACAAATCATTTTATCTCCTGTAATCATAATTACCGGTACTCCAAAACTTGCTGCGGCATAGGTATGGAGCAAATATTCCGAACATAATCTATCGTTAATCTCAATTTTCGTAAGATTAGTGTTCATAGTGTGGGATAGAGGGTTACCATTTCCGGACCCTGCTGTATGGTATCCAACAAAGATAGCTCCATCAAAACTGTTGTCCAACCCATCTACCATAGAGTAAGGTCCTCCTGACCAACCTCTAAATACTTTAACCTTTTCCGGAAGCATTTCTATATCAAGATTTCTTCCAGTTTCATGGGCATCTTTAACAACTATCTCTTCAACTCCTTCTTCAATTAATGCTTCACATACGGCTTTTACCTCTTTAGTCATTTGAATAGCTGCTCTGTCGTATTCTTTAT
>DPPH01000063.1 GCA_003539375.1 Clostridiales bacterium | reverse complement strand
TATTCTATGAACCCAAATAATAGTTTTTATGAAAGAAAAATGCTTGAAAATATGGAAACAATAGAAAAATACGGTATAGAATTAGCAGAAGCTAAAGATCTTGACACATTATTAATAAAGAAAGGAAAAGAAAAATCTGAAAAAAACCAAAATATTTATTATTACGATAAAAATGTAATCACAAAATCAGATGTTTATAAAATGAAAAAAGATAGCACATTAAATATAAACCAAAAGTGTATTGTAACAGACTTAGCTAAAGAACATTTGAGAATCAATAAGATTGATATTAAATATAGAGATTGAGGTGGCTATATGTATTTAGGAAAGGTAGTAGGAACAGTTGTTTCCACCAGTAAAAAAGAATCACTTATAGGAAGTAAGTTTCTATTAGTAAAAAAATTAAATGAATATTATGAAGAGTTATCGGGAAGTGAAATAGCTGTAGATAGGGTTGGAGCTGGAGTTGGAGAAATAGTGATAGTAACTAAAGGGAGTTCGGCGAGATCGACTTTTGAAGATAAATGGGTACCAGTTGATGCTGCAATCGTTGGAATAGTAGATTCTGTTGAATTAGGCTAAGTAAAGGATGATTATATATGGGTAATATCTATACAAAAAAAGGTGATGGTGGAGAAACTTCATTAATAGGTGGAGAAAGAATCTCAAAGGATAGCATTAAGGTGGAGTGTTATGGAACTATAGATGAAGCTAACTCTATGATAGGCTTAGCAAAAGCTTTATCAAAAGACGAAACAATAATTGTATATTTAGAACAAATACAAAAAAAACTTTTTATAGTTGCTTCGGAATTAGCTTCTACAGAAAAAGCAAAAAAAACATTAAAAGAAAAAATAGAGAATGAAGACGTATCTTATTTAGAAAACATTATAGATAAATGCACTTTACTGTTAGGACAAAAAAATGAATTTACAACACCTGGAGTAGATATACTTTCAGCAACTCTTCATATAGCTAGAACAATTATTAGAAGAGCTGAAAGGCATATAATAAAACTCAATAAGATAGAAGAGCTAAACTCAAAGTTAGTTAAGTATATAAATAGGCTATCAGATTGTATTTACATTCTCGCAAGATATCAAGAAGAAAGATATTTAATAAATTTAATAAAAGAAAAAGTATTAGAAAAGGTGAATGGTATGGCAAATAAATTAAATATAGAATTAGCAAAAAATATGGCAGAATTAGCTGAAAAAAAATCAAAAGAGATAAAAGTACCTATAGTATTCTCTGTTGTAGACGATGGTGGGAATCTAATGTTACTACATAAGATAGAAGGAACTTTATTGGCAAGCACAGATATATCAATAAACAAAGCATATACTGCCAATGCTCTAAAAATGCCAACACATGAGTTATATGAATTAGCTCAACCTGGGAAGCCTTTATATGGAATAGAAGCTACCAACCAGGGGAAAATTGTTTTGTTCGGTGGGGGATATCCACTAAAGAATGATGATAAAATTGTTGGAGCAATTGGTATAAGTGGAGGTTCCGTACAAGAAGATATGAAAATTACAGAATATGTTTTGGATAATATAAGGTGGTGAGTTCACAATATGAATAGAATAATAATAGAAGAAATTGTTAAAAATGTATTAGATAAAATAGATATCAATCAAAATCTTAGTGTTGATACTGGTAGTAATGGAATTTTTAAGTCTATGAATGAAGCAGTGGAAGCGGCATATATAGGGCAACAAAGATTAAGAGATTGTACAATGGCAAGAAAAGAAGAATTTGTTAATGCAATAAAAGCGGAACTAATCAAAGAGGAAAATATTAATCTTATATCAAAATTAGGTGTTGAAGAAACAAGAATGGGGAATTTTAAAGATAAGGTAATAAAAAACAAACTAGCAGTAGAAAAAACTCCCGGAATAGAAGATTTGAAAACTGAAGCTATGGCTGGAGATAATGGTCTTACATTGATAGAGCTTTCACCTTTTGGTGTTATAGGAGCAATTACTCCTAGTACAAATCCATCTGAAACCGTAATATGCAATACTATTGGCATGATAGCAGCTGGTAATTCAGTTGTTTTTGCTCCACATCCAAGTGCTAAAGAAACAACTATAACAACAATTAAACTTATAAATAAAGCATTATCAAAGGTTAATGCACCAAAAAATCTAGTTGTAACTTTAGAAAAACCTTCCTTAGAAGAGGCTAATGTAATGATGAATCACGAAAAAATAACTATGCTTGTAGCAACAGGAGGGCCAGGAGTTGTAAAGGCGGTATTATCAACAGGTAAAAAAGCTATTGGAGCAGGAGCAGGAAATCCTCCAGCTGTAGTTGATGAAACAGCAGATATAGAAAAAGCAGCAAAAGATATTGTAGATGGAGCTAGTTTTGATAACAATATTCCATGTATAGCTGAAAAAGAAGTTATAGCAGTTGATTCGATAGCTGATTATCTGATATTTAACATGAAGAAAAATGGCGCTTACGAATTAACAGATTCATATAAAATTAATGAATTGAGAAAATTAGTAATAACCACAGAAGGTCGCCCTAATAAGAATTTTATCGGTAAAGACGCTTGTTATATTTTAGATAAAATAGGAATAAAAACAAATGACAATGTAAAATTAATTATATTTGAAACTGATGAGAAGGACTTATTTGTTGTTGAAGAATTAATGATGCCCATTT
>DPPH01000272.1 GCA_003539375.1 Clostridiales bacterium | reverse complement strand
CGTTTCCAGCCAATACTCTACCCCCATCAGTGTAATACTTTTCATCAATTTTTTTAGTACCGCTGTGAAAAACTGTAACATCTTTACCTACTGTATCTAGACCTTTTATTTCTAATCCCTTTTCGTACTTTTCAGGATATCCTCCTGAAGTCAAGATAACTGCAACAGCTTTTTCGTCCTTCCATTTCAAATTATCCAAAGATATTTCTCCACTTATTGTTTTAAGTAAAATATCAGATAAATCTCCATCTAGCCTAGGCAAAACCACCTGGGCTTCTGGGTCTCCAAACCTTACATTAAATTCTAAAACTTTGGCTTGATTGTCTTTTATCATCAAACCTATAAATAGTATTCCAGTAAATACAATGCCTTCTTCTTTTAGACCAATTTCTATTTTATCTGTTATATTTTTCTTTATATGTTTTTTTAGTTCTTCCGTAAAAAGAGGGTTTGGAGAAAAACATCCCATTCCTCCTGTATTTAGACCTAAATCATTATCCTTTGCTTTTTTATAATCCCTAGCACTTTCCATTGGTATTAATTTATTTTTGCTTACTAAACAAAGGAGTGAACCTTCAATACCATCTAGAAATTCTTCAATTATTATATTTTTTCCTGCATCCCCAAATTTTTTATCTTCCATTAATTTCTCTACTGCTTGTTTACCTTCTAACTCAGTAGAACATATTAATACGCCCTTACCTGCCGCTAATCCATCGGCTTTTAGAACATATGGTGGCTTGAACTCTTTTAAAGATTTTTTTGCTTTTAAAGGATCTTTGAATTTTTTATATTTAGCAGTAGGAATATCATATCTTTCCATAAATTCTTTAGAATATATTTTACTTCCTTCTAGCTTTGCTCCCTTTTTTACCGGACCAAATACTTTAATATCTTTTTCTATTAATATATCAGCTAATCCTTCTACTAAAGGGGCTTCTGGCCCTATTACTGCAAGATCAATATGATTTTTTTGCGAAAATTCTATTATTTTGTCAAAGTCATCTACTTTGATATCTACACATTCTGCACTATCTTCAATCCCTGCGTTCCCCGGGATACAATATATTTTATTTACCTTTTTACTTTGTGAAAGTTTCCAACATATTACATGTTCTCTACCTCCAGAGCCTACAACCATAATATTCATAAAATCATCCTTTCTTAATGTTTAAAATGCCTCATTCCTGTGAAAATCATAGCTATATTAGCTTCATTACAAGCTCTTATAACTTCATCGTCTCTTATTGATCCTCCCGGCTGGATAATTGCTTTAACCCCTGCTTCTTTAGCTTCTTTAATACTGTCATCAAAAGGAAAAAATGCATCCGACGCCATTACGGAACCTATTAATATTTCTTTACCTAAATGTTCTTCAGCATGTTCTATTGCTTGTTTACAAGCCCATATTCTATTTACCTGTCCAGGACCAATCCCTATTGATTGTTTATTTTTAGCTAAAGCTATTCCATTAGATTTTACATATTTTACTGTTTTCCAAGCAAAGATTAAATCTTCTAATTCTTCTTCTGTAGGTTTTCTTTCGGTAACTATTTCGTAGTTTTCTTCTTTAAATAATTTATCATCTTTATCCTGTATTAATAAACCACCGGTTACTTTTTTTAAGTCATATCCCTTTTTATTTTTTTTGCCCAGTTCTTTTAACTCAATAATTCTAATGTTTTTCTTTTCTTTTAGTATATTCAATGCGTCTTCGTTATAAGAAGGAGCTACAACAATTTCTATAAAGATTTTATTTATTTTTTTTGCAACTTCTTCATTTATTTCTCTATTAGCTATAATTATCCCACCAAAAATTGATACTGGATCTGCTAAATAAGCCTTATCAAAAGCTTCTATTATATTATTTCCACTTCCAACTCCACAGGGATTAGCATGTTTACACCCTACAACCGTAGGTTCACTAAATTCTTTGATTAACTCTAATGCTCCATTTGTATCGTTTATATTGTTAAATGACATTTCCTTTCCGTGAAGTTGAATACCCTCGACTAAACTACCTTCAGTGCCTAAAATTTCTTTATAAAATGATCCCTCTTGATGTGGATTTTCTCCATACCTCATGTCTTGAACTTTTTCATAGGTTAGAGTAAGGTATTGTGGATAAGTAGTATCTTCGTTTTGATTTTTTAAATAATCAAATATAAGAGCATCATAGTGGGCGGTATATTGAAATACTTTTGATGCCAAGTACAAATTAGTTTTTTTGCTAACTTTTTTTTCTTTTTTAAGTTCTTCAATTATCAAGCTGTAATCCTTTGGATCTATTACTACGGAAACACTAGTGTAATTTTTTGCTGCTGACCGCAACATCGTTGGCCCACCTATGTCAATATTCTCAATCGCTTCTTCAAAAGTTACATTGCTTTTTTTTATTGTTTCTTTAAAAGGGTATAGGTTTACAATAACTAAATCAATGGGTTCAATGTCTAATTTAGATATTTCTCTCATATGATCTTCATTATCTCTCAAAGCCAATAGACCTCCGTGAATTTTAGGATGTAAAGTTTTAACTCTACCATTTAAACATTCAGGAAATCCAGTAATTTCAGAGACGTCTGTTACATCTATACCATTTTCTCTTAATTTTTTAGCTGTTCCACCTGTTGATAATATTTCTATGCTTAAGTCTCTTAATTCTTTTGCCAAATCAACTATTCCTTTTTTGTCTGACACACTTATTAAAGCTCTCATGAATCCTCCTACTTATTTATTTTTACTTTTCTTCCAATTACTTCCAATTTTCCATCACAATACAAGCTTACTGTTTCAGAAAGAATTTTGTGTTCTACTTCCAGTACTTTTTTTTGTAGTAATTCAGCAGTATCTTCAAAATTTACATCTACAGTTTCTTGAATTATTATAGGTCCTCCATCAGGTTCTTCATCAACAAAATGAGTTGTAGCCCCTGAAACTTTAACCCCATATTCAACTGCTTTTTTATGTACTTTGATTCCATAATAATTTTTACCTGCAAAGGATGGTATTAAAGATGGATGGATATTTATTATTTTATTTTTATATTTTAAAAGTATTTCTTTGGATAATATTTTTAAATAACCGGCCAATACAATTAAATCTATTTCTTCCGCCTTACATTCTTTAATTATTTCTAAATCATATTCCTCAGTAGTATATTTTTGTGGATCAATATATAAATTTTTTATACTGTTTTTTTCAGCTCTTTTCAATCCAAAAGCTTCTTTGTTATTAGAAATAACAAGCCTAATACTGCCGTTAACTTTACCCCTATTGACAGCATCTATTAAAGCTTGCAAATTAGTCCCTGACCCAGATATCAAAACAGCAATATTTAATCTTCCCATAGTACTACCTTTTCTTTACCTTTTGAAATTTTTCCAAGAGTAACTGGTTTATAACCTTTTCTTTTAATTACTTCTTTTATTCCATTTTCATTTTTAGGATCTACTACTATAACCATTCCAATTCCCATATTAAAAGTTGAATACATTTCTTCTTTTTCTATATTTCCTTCCCTTTGTATTACTTTAAATATTGGAGGAGTATTTATTTTATTTAAATTTATCTCAGCACTTAAGTTTTCTGGTAGAATTCTAGGAATATTTTCATAAAAGCCTCCACCAGTAATATGAGACAATCCTTTCACCTTATATTTCTTTAATACTTCCAGAATAACGTCAACATATATTTCGGTAGGCTTGAGTAATTCCTCGCCCAATGTAGAACCAAACTCCGAAATATACCTATCTATATCCCATTTTTTTATTTCAAAAAATAATTTTCTTACAAGAGAAAATCCATTACTGTGTAACCCACTTGAAGGAATTCCAATAATGACATCTCCTTCAATTATCTTGTCTCCTGTTATTATATCTTTTTTATCAACTATTCCAACACAAAAGCCTGCTATATCATATTCGCCTTCAGAGTATAGCCCCGGCATTTCTGCTGTTTCACCACCTATTAAAGCTGCTTTTGACTTTTTACACCCATCAGCTATTCCTTTAACTATTTGGCTGATTTTTTCAGGTTTAATTTTGCCGGTAGCTATATAATCAAGAAAGAAAAGAGGTCTAGCTCCTTGACATACTACGTCATTTACACACATTGCTACTGCATCTTGGCCGATTGTATCATGCTTGTTTGTTTTAAAAGCAATCATTAGTTTTGTTCCTACTCCATCTGTTCCTGATACTAAAACAGGTTCCTCCATACTATCTTTTCCTAAAGAAAACATTCCTCCAAATCCACCTATATCAGATAAAACTCCCTCAGTAAAAGTACTTTTTACATGTTTCTTAATTAGGTCTACAGATTTATATCCTGCCTTTATATCTACACCTGAATCTTTGTAGGTTAGTTTTTCATTATTACTCAAAATTAGGCACCTCCATCGGATAATTTCCGTCCAGACATGCTAAGCAAAATCCTTCTTCTTGATTTAATGCCTTCATTAATCCGTCTTTAGTTAGATACCTTACACTATCAGCTCCTATGTATTCAGTTATTTCATCTATAGATTTATAGGAACCTATCAAATATCTCCTATAAGGAGTATCAATTCCAAAATAACATGGATAACTTACAGGAGGAGAAGCTACTCTTATATGTACTTCTTTAGCCCCAGCATCTCTTACCATTTTTACTATTCTCTTGCTGGTTGTTCCTCTAACAATAGAATCATCAACTATTACCACTCTCTTGTCTTTAACTATATTTTCCAGAACACTAAGTTTAATTTTAACTCCTTCGTCTCTTAAATCCTGTTTAGGTTGAATGAAAGTCCTCTTTGCATATCTGTTTTTTATGAGACCTAATCCATATTGTATACCTAAGGATTGAGCATAACCTATTGCTGCTGGTGTTCCTGAATCTGGTACTGAAAAAACTAGATCTGCTTCTACCGGGGATTCTTTTGCCAGCTGCTTTCCTGCATTATACCTAGCTTCATATACATTTATACCGTCTATGGTGCTATCCGGTCTTGCAAAATATATGTATTCAAAAACACAGGATTTTCTATTTGCATATTTGTTACTTTTTATGCTTTTTAAACCTTCATCATTTATAACTACAATTTCTCCAGGTTCAACATCTCTTACAAATTTACCTCCCATAGCTGTAATTGCACAACTTTCAGAAGCTAAAAGATACCCGTCATCCCTTTTGCCTATACATAAGGGTCTCAATCCAAATTGATCTCTTATTCCGATAAGCTCTTTTTCAGTCATTATTACAAAAGCAAATGCTCCTTTAATTATTTCAACAACATTTTTTACTGACTTGACCATATCTCCATTTGCATGCCTCGATAAGAGATTTGCCACTACTTCCGTGTCCGTAGATGTCTGAAAAATTACACCTGTGTTTTCCAGCATATCTCTTAGGGCATCTGCATTAGTGAGATTCCCGTTATGGGAAATAGCTAAACTACCCTTTTTATATTTTACGACTAAAGGTTGAGCATTCTCTACCAGGCTATCTCCTGTAGTTGAATATCTTACATGGCCTGTAGCCATTCCACCAGTCAGATCATTTATAATTTCATCATCAAAAACCTCTGATACTAAGCCCATATTTTTGTGAAATTTTATTTTTCCACCAGATTTTACTGCTATACCTGCACTTTCCTGGCCTCTATGCTGTAGAGCGAATAGACCGTAATAGGTTAATTGTGAAACAATTTCATCCTTTGATGAATATACTCCTATTACTCCACATTCTTCTTTTAATTTATCTTCCTTTAAATACTCCATAAGGGTTAAATCCTCCATTACTGAATTCTCTTAAATACTTCTTTATAGGTTTCTTCCACTTCACCTAAGTCTCTTCTAAATCTATCTTTGTCTAGTTTTTTATCGGTCTCTATATCCCAGAGTCTGCAGGTATCAGGAGAGATTTCATCTGCTAATATCACTTTTCCTTTATGTAGTCCAAATTCAAGTTTGAAATCTATTAATTTAATTCCTCTTGTTTTAAAGTATTTACCAAGTATATCGTTAATTTTAAATGAATATCTCTTTATTTTCTCTATCTGTTCTTTTGTAGCTAAATCAAGAGCTTCAATATGATATTCATTTATCATAGGATCTCCTAATTCATCATTTTTATAGCAAAATTCCAATACTGATTTTTTCATTACTGCGCCTTCTTCAAGACCAAGTCTCTTGGCTAATGATCCTGCTGCTATATTTCTTACAATTACTTCTAAAGGAAGTATAGTAACTTCTTTTACAAGCATTTCCCTATCATTCAAAAGTTCTATAAAGTGTGTCGGTATGCCTTTTTCTTCTAGTATCTTAAATAGTAATGCAGACATTTTATTGTTAATAATTCCTTTTCCTTCTATTGTACCTTTTTTGACACCGTTAAAAGCAGTTGCATCATCCTTATACTGTATTATATATTTGCTGTCATCTTCTGTTTTAAATACTTTTTTAGCTTTACCTTCATAAACCATTTCCTTTTTCATTTTAATATCCTTTCTATTTCAAATATTCACTGTATCCGATTTCTTCTAACTTATCTGCTTTTTTTACTACTTCCTCTTTCATTTCTTCTTTGTATTTTAGCACTTTCTTTTGAATATCACTGTCTTTTAGGCCAATAATCTGCGCTGCTAATATACCTGCATTTTTAGATCCATTTATTGCTACCGTAGCTACTGGCACACCTCTAGGCATTTGTACAATAGAAAGCAATGAATCTAATCCATTTAAGGTTGAAGTCTTAATAGGAACTCCTATAACCGGTAATTCAGTTAATGAAGCCACCATTCCTGGAAGATGAGCTGCACCTCCTGCTCCTGCTATGATAACTTGAATACCTTTAGATTTGCTTTTTTTTGCATAATCAACTAGCCTTTCTGGAGTTCTATGGGCTGAAACTATAGTTAATTCATATTCAATTTCAAAATAATCTAGTATCTTTGCTGCTTCTTGCATTATAGGTAAGTCTGAGTCACTTCCCATTATAATTCCTACTGGTACATTATTTTTCATTATTATCTCCCTTCACTGCTATTGCTTTTAAAATTTTCTTTGCCCTTTCTGATTTTTCTATAGCCTTTTCTATATCCCTATCAACAATAGTTAAATGCCCCATTTTTCTATAAGGTTTTACTATATCTTTACCGTAAATGTGTATATTTACACCAGATATTTCTAAGACTTCCTTAAACCCTTTATAATATGGATTTCCTTTTTCATTTTCTTCTCCTAGTATATTTACTACAACTGCAGGGATTAAAGATTCGGTTTCTCCTAATGGAATTCCACAAATTGCTCTGATGTGCTGCTGAAACTGGGAAGTAATACATGCTTCTATTGTATAGTGTCCTGAATTATGGACCCTAGGAGCTATTTCATTTACAAGGATTTCATCTTCCTTAGTTAAAAACATTTCTACTGCAAAAACTCCTACTCCCTGAAGAACTTCTACGCATTTATAGGCTATTTCTTCAGCTTTTTCTCCTATAACCCTATCTATCCTAGCCGGTGCAATAACAGTATCACAAATATTTTCACCTTCATTAAAAACCATTTCTACAATGGGAAAACTCTTCATTTTTCCATCTAAATCTCTTGCTACAATTACAGAAAGTTCTTTTTTAAAATCTACATACTTTTCCCCAAAGCTTTCTTCCTTTAGAGCATTTTTATAGTCTCCCTCATGCCTTATTAAATTAACGCCTCTGCCATCATAACCGCCTCTACAAGATTTTTGTATGAAGGGAAGACCTAATTTATTTCCAGTGATTTTTATATCACTTATCATTTCCCATTCTGCTGTCGGAATGTTATTTTCTACCAACATTTTTTTTTGTAAAGATTTATCTTTTATAATTTCCAAAACCTTTGGTGAAGGGTATATTTTATGTCCCTTTTTTTCAAGTTCAGCTAATATAGCTGTATCTATATGTTCTATTTCAAAGGTAGTAACATCGCATTTCTTTACTAGCTCTGATATTTTATCTTTATCATAAAGATCCCCTATAATTTGTTCATCAGCTAATCTACCTGCTGGTGACTCAGGTGTGGGGTCTAAAACAACTACACTGAAATCCATTTGTTTAGCTTCACTTATTAGCATTTTTCCCAGCTGTCCGCCACCGATTATTCCAATATTAAATTCCTTTGGATTCATTGTTTCACTCCCTTTTATAAAATATTTAGTTAAGAAATATATGTCTTAATTCATTACTTATATGAATTATATTTTTTTATCCATCTATTTTATTTGAAGTATTTGACTCCAGCTTCAAATAATCTCTGATTTTTATTCCCCGGTATGTTTTTATATAAACCTTTGCCAATTCTTTCAGAGTGGCCCATTTTTCCTAAAATTCTACCATCTGGACTTGTAATTGACTCTATGGCATACATTGAACCATTTGGATTATAGTCTCCATCATAACTTGGGTTATTTTTATAATCTACATATTGAGTAGAAATTTGTCCATTTTTTTCTAGTTTTGATACCCATTCTTCATTGGCCATAAACCTTCCTTCTCCGTGAGATACAGGCACATAGTGAACATCTCCTAATTCACAACCTTGAAACCAGGGAGATAGGTTTGAAGTGATTTTTGTTTTTACAAAGGTAGATATATGTCTTCCTATTTTGTTGAAAGTCAAAGTTGGAAAATCTTCTTCAATATCAATAATTTCACCGTATTGGACTAACCCTAATTTGATTAAAGCCTGAAATCCGTTGCATATTCCTATCATTAATCCATCTCTTTTATTTAATAAGTCCATTACAGATTCAGAAACATAAGGATTTCTAAAAACTGAAGTTATGAACTTTCCAGAACCATCTGGTTCATCTCCAGCACTAAAACCACCGGGTATTGCTATAATATTTGAATCATCAATATTTTTCGACATAGCTTGAATAGATTCTTCTATATCTAAGGAAGACCTATTTTTAAATACTTGGTAAATTGCCTGTCCACCTGCTTCTTCGAAGACTTTCCCAGTGTCATATTCACAGTTTGTACCTGGAAAAATCGGAATAAATATTTTTGGTTTTTCTCCTTTTAAAATATGTATACTTTTTTGCTTTATACTATTTTTATTGTCATATCTAAATTCCTTAATATTACCTTTATGATCCTCTTTCTTCTTAAAGGTACTGCTCAGGGGTTTTTCCCAAGAATCTTTTATTTCTTTTAAGCTAATTTCCCAATCATCAGTCTTAATAAGTTCTTCTTTTATAGTTTTACCGATAATCTCAAAATCAATTTCGTCAATACAATTTAAATCCTTTAATTCTAAAATTATATCTCCATAATTTGGTGTAAAAATATCCTTAAAATCGTAATTAGAATCAAACTTAAATCCTAATGAATTTCCAAAGCACATTTTTGATACAGTCGCAGCTGTTCCTCCATATCCTACAGGAGCTGAAGCTAAAACTTCATTACTCTTTATTAATTCATGAATTTTATCATATTTCATTTTAATATCATTATAATCAGGAGTTTCATCTTGATTTTTATTAATAGAAATTTTCACAACAGTAGAATCAGCTTTCTTGAATTCAGGGGACACAATGTTTTCAATATTGCCTACACAAACAGCAAAACTAATTAATGTAGGTGGTACATTTAAATCTTTAAAAGTCCCGGACATACTGTCTTTACCACCTATTGCAGCAATTTTTAAATTCTTTTGTACATCATAGGCACCTAATAATGCACTTAAAGGTTTGCCCCATTTTTCATAATCAAAATCTAATTTTTCAAAATATTCCTGTAGTGACAATCTAACTTTCTTATAATTTCCTCCTAAGGCTACTATCTTAGCTATTGAGCTGATAACAGCATACATTGCTCCGTGATAAGGGCTCCAGGTCGCTAAATTCGGATCATAACCGTGAGTCATAATTGTACATGTATTTGTATTTCCTTTTTCTAAAGGAATCTTTGAAACCATTCCTTCAACAGGTGTTGATTTGTTTTCTCCTCCAAAGGGCATCAATATATTTCCACCACCTACTGTTGAATCAAACATTTCAACTAATCCTTTTTGACTTGCTACATTTATATTCCTTAAATTTTCTAAAAATTTGGACCTTACATCTGAAGAAATTTTAAATTTACTAAAATATGATTTACTCTCAGGTTCTTTGATGTATGCCTCAGTTTTTTGACTTATTCCATTAGTATCTAAAAAATCTCTTGATATATCCAAGATTTTTGTACCTCTCCAGGTCATAACTAACCTTTTTTCTAAAGTTACTTCTGCTACCTTTGTACAGTCTAAATTTTCTTCAGCAGAAATTTCTTTGAATTTTTCAACATCTCTAAAGTCTACTACTACAGCCATTCTTTCTTGAGATTCTGATATTGCTAATTCTGTACCATCAAGACCTTCGTATTTTTTAGGTATTGAATCTAAATCAATTCTTAATCCTTCTGCTAATTCTCCTATTGCTACAGATACTCCACCAGCACCAAAATCGTTGCATTTTTTTATTAGTCTACTAGCCTTTGGATTTCTAAAAAGTCTTTGAATTTTTCTTTCCTCTGGAGGATTTCCTTTTTGAACTTCAGAACTACACTCCTCTATCGATTCTTCAGTATGAATCTTTGAAGAACCTGTTGCTCCACCGCATCCGTCTCTACCTGTTTTCCCTCCAACTAATAGGATAACATCTCCAGGAATCGGTCTTTTTCGAACAACATTATTTTTAGGTGCTGCGGCTATCACAGCTCCTACTTCCATTCGCTTAGCTAGGAAGCCTTCGTTATAATATTCTTTTATTTCTCCTGCCGCTAAACCTATTTGATTTCCATAGGAACTAAATCCTTTAGCAGCTTCTTTTGTTATTTTAATCTGAGGTAATTTACCTTCGATAGTATCTTCAATTTTAGCTCTAGGATCTCCACTTCCAGTTACTCTCATACCTTGATAAACATATGATCTACCTGATAAAGGATCTCTAATTGCTCCACCTAAGCAGGTAGCCGCTCCTCCATAGGGTTCAATCTCCGTAGGATGGTTGTGAGTCTCATTTTTAAACATTACCAGCCAATCTTCATCGTTACCATCTACATCCACTTTGGTTTCAATGCTGCAGGCATTTATTTCATCAGATACCTCCAAATCATCTAATAATCCAATCTTTCTCAATTCTTTCATATTAATTGTAGCAAGATCCATAAGTGTAATATCTCTTTCTTCATTTTCATAAACAAAATTTCTGGATTTCAAATATTCTTCATAAGATCTTTTAATTCTTTCTGAATAAATACCATCAGTAAATTTTAAATTGTTAATCTTAGTTGAAAATGTAGTGTGTCTACAGTGATCTGACCAGTAGGTATCTATAACCTTTAGTTCAGTAATAGTCGGATTTCTTTTTTCAATTTCTTTAAAATATTTTTGACAAAACTTCAAATCTTCAATATTCATAGCCAAAGATTCTAATCTAATAAAATCTTCCAATTCTTTTTCGTTTTTATCAATAAAGTCTTTACAAATAGAAACATCCGGAGGTTCTGGATAAGCAATCTCTAAGCTTAAAGGCTTAAGTAGAGAAGCTTCTCTAGAATCTACCGGATTTATATAGTACTCTTTAATTTTTTTGATTTCTTCATCTAATAGATTTCCCTGTAAAACTATAATCTTTGCATGCTTTACAAGAGGTTTTTCCTTTCCTGTTATAATCTGAAGGCATTGGGAAGCAGAATCCGAACGTTGATCGAATTGTCCAGGCAAATATTCTACTCCAAAAACTACTCCATTAGCATTTATTTTTTCAAAATAAACATTATCTTGATTTTTTTCTGCAAAAACTTTAAAAATAGACTCATTAAAGTCTTTTTCTGATAAATTTGATATATCATATCTGTTTAATACTCTTACTTTCTCTAAGGAATTAATATTTAAGTTTTCTTGAAAACTCCTTAGAGTTTCTTTACTTTCAATATTAAAAATACTCTTTTTTTCAACAAAAATTCTATAAACCAAGGAATTCATTTAACTCTCCTTTTTTTTAATTTGTAATATTATAATACAAAAAAAATTAAGGTATGTCAATGAAATTCCGGGTATTTGTTTTTGAATAAAAAAATAAAGTTCGTAGTATATAACGAACTTTATTAATTTTATTTTATTTTATTTTTCGTATACAACTTCTCCGTTTATTATTGTTTTTTCTACTACTACATCTTTTATTTTATCCGGCTCTATCCTATATATATCTTCACTCAAAACTACCATATCAGCTAATTTTCCAATTTCTAGAGTTCCTTTAATATTTTCATCATATGACATATATGCTGAATTATATGTATATCCAACAATTGATTGATCTACTGTTAATCTTTGTTCTGGTATCCATCCATTTTCTGGGTTACCATTTAGGTCTTTTCTAGTAACTGCAGAATATATATTTTCTAATGGACTTGGGCTTTCAACAGGACAGTCAGTTCCAAAGGAAGCAATTATGTCTAAATCATAGTATCTTTTCCAATTATAAGAATATTTGGCTCTTTCCTCGCCTATTCTCTTTGGCGCAACATCCCAATCGGAAGATGCGAAAATAGGTTGAATGTATGCTGAAACGTTGTTTTTTTGGAATCTTTCAAATAAACTTTTTGTAGTTATTTGACAGTGAACAATTCCATGTCTTAATTCTTTTCCTGTTTCTTCACCAGCTTTTTCTATACTATCAAAAGCCATGTGCATCATTTTATCTCCTATAGAATGAATGGCAACAGGTTTATCATTCTTGCATGCTGTAAGTACAAATTCATCTAATTGGTCTGATGTATAAGCAGTCATCCCTACTTTTGTTGGGTCATCTTCGTAGGGTTTACTTAAATATGCTGTTCTAGCACCTAAAGAACCATCTCCTAGTAATTTTAATGGCCCTACTTTAAATCTATCATCAATCTGTAACTTATGAACTCCTTTATCAATAAACTCAAGGTATTCTTTTATATCAAAAAATAAACTTTGCTGATTAATTCTAATATTTATCTTGTCTTCTTCATATAGTTCTTTATATGCTTGTATTACAGTCTCCCAAGATTTACCCCCATGTTGAAGGTCATCGCTTTGTACACTTGTGAGTCCATACTCTTGAAGACTATTCGCAGCTTTTTCCAATATCATTTTTATATCTTCTAAAGTTAGTTCAGGTTTCGCTTTATTAATAAAGCTATTAGCATTTTCTTTAAACATACCCGTTAAGTTTCCATGTTCGTCTTTCTCTATTTCTCCACCTTCAATGTCAGTTTCTTCATTTACTCCCATGATTTCTATAGCTTTTGAGTTACACACTGTAATATGAGTACATATTCTTGACAGGGCTATGGGTATGTCTGTTGATATTTTATCCAAATCTTTCTTGTTTGGAAATACTTTTTCTTCAAATAAATCCTGATTCCATCCTGTTCCTACAAGCCACTGACCTTCTCTTAGATCATTATTGTTTAAGAAGTCTATACATCTTTCTACTATTTCATCAACGGATCTAACTCCCTTAAGATCCACACTTTCTAAACTTTCACCATATTTTAAAATATGCATATGGGAGTCATTAAAGCCTGGAAAAACCGTTTTTCCTTCCAGATCAAATATGTTTTTTTCCTTTACATTATATTTTGTATTCATTTGTTCAAAATTTCCAAAATCTTTGATTTTACCATCTTCAATATAAATGGAATTTACTATGCTTCTTTTTTCATCCATGATGTGGATTTTGCCATTCTTATAAATTTTTGTTTTTTTTGACATTTTTCCTCCTCTCAAAGTAAAAACCTAGTGAACTTATTACTAAGCTAAAAATCATCAATATTGATACAGAAGGTTCATTTCTTAATCCTTCTATAAAATATGCTAATAATGCTAATATTATAAAACTAATACTTCCCACTTTTTTCATATTTATTTTAATTCCCCCTTAAAGTATTTTATATTTTTAGTTCTTTCCATTTTTCCCCATCAAAACAACTTATATTTTTAAATCCCATCATTGTTAAAAGTCTTATTGATTCTTCATAATCATAGTTTAAACTTTTAACATCGTGAGCATCTCTACTTACTGTTATCGGAATATTTCTATCCTTTATTTCTTTTAATATCCAGTTGCTTGGATAATAATCTAAAGTATATCCTCTATACTTACCACCTGTGTTTAATTCTATGACGGTATTTCCTTTTTTTATTTTTTCTAAAAGAGAAAAAACAGCATCTCTGTACCATTTTTCATTTTCATTAAAAAAATTACTGTTTCCATTGTTTTTCTTTATTAAATCTAAATGCCCTAATATAGTAGGATGATAAATTTCAACCATTTCTTCCAAATATTTGTAGTAAGTTTCGACAGCTTTTTTTATATTTCCCTCAAATGAGTCTTCTACACCTTTTCTTAATTCTTTTTCATTATAATCTACTGTCCAGTAATCGCCATTTTTGTTTTTACCTAAAAAATGTACAGACCCAATCCAGTAGTCTAATTCATTAAAGATTTCTTTATCTATGTACTCCATTTTAAAGTCAGGAATATAATCTAATTCTAGACCTACCAAAACTTTTATTCTATTCTCGTAAACTTTTTTAAGTTTATTTACTTCTTTTATATAATCCTTGAGTCTATCTTTAGGCATAGTCCAGTCACTTTCAAAGGGAAGAGGTCCATGAGAAGATATGCCTATGATATCGTAATTATATTTTAAGGCCCCTTCTATCATTTCTTTTACTTTTTTTGTACCGTCGCAATAATCTGTATGGGTATGCAGGTTAAATTTCATAAATATTACTCCTGACTTTCACCTTTTGTGAATTCATCATATATTTTTTCTACTTGGTCCTTATATTTATTTTCTATTTCTAAATAACCCCATCCAAATTGATTTTCAAATATTCCATCATATACAACACTGTGGTTTTTTATCAATGCATATGGGATTTTATAATCATCAAGAACTTCTGTTAATATGTCACTTTCATATTGATTATTTAATTTTATTCTAAAGGTATCCATAATTTACTCCTTTTTTATTTATTTTATACCAATTAATAAATTATATCAATTTATACAGTTGTTTTAGAGTTTTATTTTTGATATCATTAATATATCCTAAAAAGCGAGGTCATATATATGAATATAATCGATAAAGATAAAGAATACGGTATTGTATTTACTGGTGGAGGCACTAAAGGATGCTATGAAATAGGAGCATGGAAAGCTTTTAAAGAGTTAGGTGTGAAAGTTAAAGCTGTTGCAGGTACTTCCATAGGTGCTATTAATGGTGCTCTTTTTGTCCAGGGAGATTTTGATTTAGCTTTTGAAAAATGGATAAATGCAAATGTTAAAGAATATTTGAATTCTTCTGATGATAACCCTGTGACTTTATTTTTGAGTGCTGTAAAAGAAAAAGGCATTGATACAGCTCCTTTAAAGGAAATAATGAAAAATACTATCGATGAAGATAAAATTAGGAACTCAGAAATTGATTATGGATTAGTTACTTTTTCTTTAAGTGATATGAAACCATTTATGGTTATGAAAAAAGATATACCTACTGGCGAGCTCATAGATTATATTATGGCTTCATCTGCATTTCCTCTTTTTAAAACACCAGAAATTAACGGTAAAAAATATATTGACGGTGCAGTTTATGATAACTCTCCTGCTCCCTTGCTAGCAAATAATGGTTGTAAAAATATAATAATAGTTGATATTTCAGGAATAGGGGTAAATAGAAATTACACTGCCGAGGGTTTAAATATAGAAAGTTTACATAGAATAAAGAATTCCTACGATATATGTGGAGTTTTAGAATTTAATATAGATAAAATAAATAGAGGAATTAAAATGGGATACTTGGACACTATGAAAGCATTCGGCAAATATTCTGGACAAAAGTACTTTATATCAAAAAATTCCGAAGATTACAAGGATTCAAAATATTTGTATCCTTTAACTAATAAAGAACTATTAGACATTTTTGACATGATTGAAATAGATGCTGAAGGTAACGCAAAGAGTGCAAGATATTCACTAATTAAAAGAATACATGAATATTCAGATCACTCCCTTACCATGAAGAATATTCTTCCTTCATGCTTAGAAATAGCAGCTGAATTGTTTGGAGTAGATCCAATAAAATCTTATACTATTGATGAACTTTATGAAGCTGTATTGAAAACCTACGAAGAAAGTAAAAGCATCCTTAAAAATACAACAGCTATAGATTTGATAAAAGGAAAATATAAATCTTTTGACTGGACAAATATCAATAAGAAAAATTTAGTAGTATATTTAATGAATTTAAGCGAAAAAGAAACTTTAAGCAAAAAACATTTAATTAATTTTATGCCTAAAGTTTATATAACCTATCTATTAATAAAATTTGTAGAAGCAAGAAGATAAAATTTTTCTTACTTATCTCTCTTCTCTAAAATAAGGAAGACTCAAAGCTTTTGGAGGACTTCCTTCTTTTGATTTGTTTAGGGAGCTAAACACTAAAACAACTATAGTCACAATATAGGGAAGCATATTAAGAAGATTTTGAGAAATATTTAAATATTGTATTCTAAAACCTATTATGCTTAGACCACCAAATAGATAAGCTCCATAAATTGATTTTAAAGGATTCCACTTCGAAAAAATAACTAGAGCTATGGCTATCCAACCTCTCCCAGCTGTTATGTTCTCTTGCCATGTAGGTACTTGTACAACTGATAAATAAGCTCCTCCCAGACCACATAAAGCTCCACCTACAAGAATATGTACATATTTATAAAGATCTATTTTTATTCCTGCTGCATCAGCTGCAGATGGATTTTCTCCTATAGCCGATAGGTTCATACCTTTTCTGGTTTTATAAAGATAAACACCTAAAATCAAAGCTAAAAAGTAACTAAAATATACATATATGTCTTGATTAAATAATACTTCTCCTAATATGGGTATTTTTGATATCAAAGGTATTTGAATAGGCTTAAAAAAATCAATTACCTGAGAAGACATTTTTTTTCCTACAAAATTTGTTCCGATAAAGCTTGATAATCCTGTACCGAATATAGTCAGAGAAAGACCTGAGACAACCTGGTTTGACCTTAGAGTTACTGTTAAAAAAGCATATATAAGTGCAGAAACAGCTCCTGCTATTATTGCCCCTATCAAAGCCATATATGGATTTTGAAAATAAAACCCTAATGCAAATCCAGATATTGCTCCTATAAGCATCATCCCTTCGACACCTAAATTAAGGTTTCCAGCCTTTTCAGTAATTAGTTCTCCTAAGGTTGCAAGTAGTAGAGGAGTTCCTGCTACAACTGAAGCTTTTAACAAATTAACTAACATTTCTTTCTCTTCCTTTTTCATTTCTTTTATCTGGTACTAATTTGTATTGAACAAAAAATTCACTTCCAATTACAAAAAATAATATCATACTTTGTATAATTTCAGCTGCTGATTGTGGAATTTGGTATGCTGTTTGTATGAAACCTCCACCTTTAATTAACCCTGCAAAAAGAACTGAAACTGGAATTATAAAACTTGGCTTTAAACCTGAAAGCCATGTTGTTATTATTGCGGTATAACCGTAACCTGCCGATACTTGGTCAGTCAAGGTACCATTCACACCAGATACTTCCATCATGCCTACAATACCGCAAATACCACCGCTAATGATTAGTCCACGTATTATTACTCTATTTACTCTAATCCCTGAATAATTTGCTGTATCTTTGCTTTCTCCTACTACTTTTATCTCATATCCGTATTTAGTTTTACTCACAAATATTGAAATTATTACTACAGCTAAAATTGTAACTATCCACCCTATATGTAGTCCAAAAACTTTTGGAAGAAGTGCATTTTCAGTGAAATTAGCTATTTTGGGAAATCCAAAGGATTGAGGATCTTTCCAAGGTCCATATTGAAGATAGGTAACTAAATTTAATGCTATATAATTCATCATTAAAGTGGTAATCGTTTCATTGGTTTCAAATTTAACCTTCAATACAGCTGGAACTAATGCCCATAAAGCGCCACCTATAAATCCAAAAATAAACATAACCAATAATAAAATTGGTTTAGGTAGAAAAGAAAAATTCAAAGCAAAGTAACTAGCAAAAAGAGCACCTATTAAAATTTGGCCTTCCCCACCTATATTCCAAAATTTCATTTTAAAAGCAATCATAAGACCTAAGGAAGTCATTATTAATGGTATAATTATGTTAATAGTATCTTTTATTCTATAAATTGAACCAAAAGCACCATCCATCATAGATATGAAAACATCTAATGGGTTGTGACCAAGAAAAAATATAAAAAGTCCTGATAAAATCAAGGATCCAATTATAGCTCCTGTCCTAATTTGAATGGCTTTTTTATTAGAAATATTTTCTCTTTTAATCATCCTCATAGAGCTATCACCTCGGTATCAATTTCATCAGACATTAAGAATCCTATTTTTTCTTTTGTAGTTTCTTTAGTAGAAACAATTCCTGTAACTTTCCCACTAGAAAGAACCATTATTCTATCACAGAGTTTAAGAAGAACATCTAAATCTTCTCCAATAAATAATATTCCTACTCCTTTTTTCTTCTGCTCATTTAGTAAGTCATATATAGTATGAGAAGATGCTATATCGAGACCTCTCACTGCATAAGCAGTAATCAGTACGTGAGGATTAGTATCTATTTCTCTACCAATTAATACTTTTTGAATATTCCCACCAGAAAGCTGCTTTACAGGATGGGAGGTTCCAGGAGTTTGAATTTCTAACTTATCTATCATGCTCTTACATTTTTCTTTTACGGGTTTTCTTTTAATAAAAATACCTTTTTGTTTGTGCTGTTCCTTCAGTAAATAGTTATCCACCATATCCATTGAAGCGACAAGCCCCATCCCAAGTCTATCTTCAGGAATAAAACTCATACTTATGCCTCGATAAATTATATCTCTAGGTGATAAACCTACCAGATTTTCATTTTCAAATAGTATTTTGCCTTTTTTTATTTTGTACAATCCTGCTATGGCTTCACATAATTCCTTTTGTCCACTTCCCGCAACACCTGCTACACCTAAGATTTCTCCCTTATGTAAGCTAAAGGATATGTCTTTTAATACTTCTACTTTTTCAATATCCTCAGCAGTTAATCCTTCAACTTTTAGTATTTCTTCACCAAGTTCAACTTTAGGATTTTCGATCGATAAATCCACAGCTCTTCCTACCATTAGGTCTGTAAGTTCCTTAGAATTAGTATTTTTTGTTTCTAAAGTTTTTACTGTCTGTCCCTTTCTTAAAACCGTCACTTTGTCCGATATTTCCATAACTTCCTGAAGCTTATGGGTTATGATAATTATAGAACATCCTTCTCGAGCCATATTTTTTAATATTTTGAATAATTTCTCTGTCTCTTGTGGAGTTAAAACTGCGGTTGGTTCATCCATTATGAGAATATCAGCTCCCTGATAAAGAACTTTCAAAATTTCTGTACCCTGTTTCTCCCCTATAGACATTTCATATATTTTTTTATCATAGTTAATATTTAATCCATAGCTTTCCGCTACTTTTTTAATCTTTTCTTTAATTTTCTTTTGACTCAAAAAAAAGCTGCCTTTTTGCCCTAATACTATGTTTTGAGCAGCAGTCATAGCTTCTACTAATTTATAATGCTGGTGTATCATTCCTATGCCTTTTTTTATAGAGTCTTTTGGAGAATCAAACTTTACTGCTTCTCCGTGTATGTAAATAGAACCGCTATCAGGTTTATAAAAACCTGATAGCATATTCATTAAAGTGCTTTTTCCTGCACCATTTTCTCCTAAAAGAGCATGGATTTCACCTTTTTTTACCGTTAAGTTTACATTATCGTTAGCTTTAACGGTACCAAAACTTTTACTTATGCCTTCCATTTTAACATAAATATTTTGATCCATATAAACCTCTATTCTATATTTCCTTCTATACCTTCAACAAACCACATCATATTTAGCATTTCTTCGTCAGTCATCTGCTGTCCTTCTTCAACCTTTAGATTTCCTTCCTGATCGTAAATTGGTCCTTCAAATATTATTAACTCATCATTTAAAATCTTTTCTTTTGCTTCTTCTACTGCCTCTTCGGCTCCTTCTGGTGCTAATTCTGTCAATGGTGCTAATTTAACAACATCATCTTCCATACCACCCCAGTATTGATGAGATTGGAAGTTTCCATCAATTACATTTTGTACCTGTTCAACATAATATGGTCCCCAGTTCCAAATTGGAGCAGTCATATATGCTTCTGGTGCCATTTCTGCCATGTCTGTGTTGTATCCTATTGAGTATACTCCTCTTTCTTCTGCAGCTTGTTGTGGGCCTGTTGTATCTTGGTGTTGAGCAATAATATCTGCACCTTCATCGATTAGAGCAACTGCAGCTTCTTTTTCTGTTGCTGGGTCATACCATGTAGAAGTCCACTTTACTCTTACTACAGCATCAGGATTTACTGATTGTACTCCAAGTGTGAATGCATTTATTCCTCTTATAACCTCCGGTATAGGATAAGCAGCAACATAGCCTATGTTGTTTGTTTCTGTTTTTAAACCTGCTACTATACCACTTAAATATCTCGGCTGATATATTCTACCAAAATATGTAGCCAAATTATCAGTGGTTTTATATCCTGAACAGTGGAAAAAAGCAACTTCTGGATAATCTTCTGATACCTTAGCTACATAATCCATATATCCAAAACTTGTTGCAAATATTGCCTTTGCACCCTGATCTATCATATTTCTTATTTCTTGTTCTACTTCTTGTGTTTCCGGAACGGATTCTTTATATATCGTATTAACGTTTAAATTATCCTCAAGATATAGTCTTCCCTGATCGTGAGCGTAGGTGTACCCTCCATCACCAATAGGCCCAACGTATATGAAACCTACTGTTAAGTCCTCTTCTTCTCCTGATGGTTGATCACCTTCAGTTCCACATGCAACCATAGATAATACTAATACGAGTGATAAAATTAATAATAAAAATTTCCTCATTTTCTCCTCCTGTTTTAGAAAATAATTTTTCCTTCATAAATTTTTCTAACAATTGCTAAAGATTCTAATTTAAAACCTTTTTCTAATAGCAGTTCTCTGCCATCTTGAAAACCTTTCTCTACAACTATACCAATACCTTTTACATTACCTTTACTTTGTTCTACCAGGTTACAAAGTCCTAATGCTGCCTGTCCTCTTGCTAAAAAATCATCTATAATTAAAATATTGTCTTCTTTTTTTAAATATTTCTTTGATACTTTTATATCGTAATGTTTTTCCTTGGTATAAGAATAAACCTTACTAGTATAAGTATCTTTATCTAAATTTAAAGACTGTGTTTTTTTAGCAAAAACAACTGGAACCTTAAAATACAAAGCAGTTATCGCAGCTATAGCTATGCCTGAGGCTTCTATTGTTAAGATCTTATTTATGTCATCATTTCTGAACCTTTCATAAAATTCTTTTCCAATATTTTGTAAAAGTTCAATATCTATCTGATGGTTAAGAAAAGAATCAACTTTAACAATATTATCCCCCACTGCTTTTCCGTCTTTTAAGATTTTTTCTTTTAGTAACTCCATAAAAACTCCTTTATAAAAAGTAAAACTCTGCTAAAAGCAGAGTTCATAACAAAACAAATACAAAATTTATTTTGTTTAGAACTCGTAGCCTGTAACTATTTACGGTAGTTTGTAGAAACATTTGACCCTTATCGTCAAACTTATACGAGAAATATTTAATTACAACAATAAAAAGTTTATTATACTTTCATGAAAAAATCAACTATTAATTTGATTTATCCTATCAAGTACTTTTTGATACATATCTTTATACTTTTCTAATTTGTCTTTTTCTTCATTAACAATTTTTTCTGGAGCTTTTTCAACAAAACTCTTATTTTTAAGTTTACCTTCAGCTCTCTTTATTTCTGATTCTAATTTTTCTTTTTCTTTAGCTAATCTCTCTTTTTCTTTTTCAAAATCAATAAGTTCTGATAGAGGCAAATATATTTCAAGGCCATCTATTACTGAAGATGCAGCATCTTCTTTTATTTCATCTTTACTTACTGCAATTTTCATTTCTTCTAAGTTGATTAGATTGTCTAAGTGTCTTTCTATGTTTATTAAATATTCTTTATATTTTTGGTTTTTAGGTACAAAATACCCCTTAATTTTTTTAGAAGGTTTAACATCCATTTCAGCTTTTATATTTCTTATGCTTTTGATTATTTCCATAGCAAAATTTATCTCTTCTTCTGAAGATTGGTAGGATTTGTCAATATCTACTTTAGGCCAATCGCTTACTATGAGTGCATCTTCACCTCCCGGTAGATACTGCCATATTTCTTCTGTAATAAAAGGCATAAATGGGTGAAGTAATTTTAACATGTCCTTCATTACCTTTACTAGAACGTATAATGCTGTATTTTTGTCTTTTTCATTTTCTCCGTACAATCTAGGTTTAACTAGTTCAATATACCAATCGCAGTACTCATTCCATATAAACTCATAAATTTTATGTAGCCCAAGGCCTAAATCAAAGTTACTTAGATTTTTATTTACTTCTTCAGTAACTTTGTTAATCCTTGATAATATCCATTTATCTTCACTCTTGTAATCTTTTTCTTCGGCTTCTAATGTTGCTTTTTCATCCAAATTCATCAATACAAATCTTGAAGCATTCCATAATTTATTTGCAAAGTTTCTGCTGGCTTCAAGTTTTTCAATTTGATACCTAGTATCATTACCAGGAGTCAGTCCAGTAACTAACATGAATCTAAGGGCATCAGCACCAAATTCATCTATAACCTCTAGTGGATCTACTCCATTTCCTAAGGATTTACTCATTTTTTTGCCTTCGGCATCTCTTACAAGACCATGAATTAATACGTGCTTAAAAGGAACTTCATTCATATGTTCAATTCCCGAAAACATCATTCTTATAACCCAGAAGAAAATTATGTCATATCCAGTTACTAAAACATCCGTTGGATAAAAATATTTTAAATCTTCTGTTTCTTCCGGCCAACCGAGTGTGGAAAAAGGCCATAAAGCTGAACTAAACCATGTATCTAAAACATCTTCATCTTGTTTTAAATCTCCGCTCCCACATTTAGTGCATTTTTTTGGTTTATCCTTTGATACAATAACTTCTCCACAATCCTGACAGTAGTATGCTGGAATTCTATGACCCCACCAAAGTTGTCTGGATATACACCAGTCTCTAATATTTTCTAACCAGTGAAAATAAATTTTATCGAATCTTTCCGGTACGAATTTTGTTTTACCCTTTTTAACAGCTTCAATTGCAGGACCTGCTAATGGTTCCATTTTTACAAACCACTGTTCTGAAATTCTAGGTTCTATTACAGTATTGCATCTGTAGCAAGTACCAACAGAATGCTCAGTTTTTTCAACTTTTACAATCAAATCTTTATCTTCTAAATCTTTAACAAAAGCCTTTCTGCATTCATACCTATCCATTCCTTCGTATTTTCCGGCATAGGAATTCATAATACCTTTTTCATTCATACATGAAATTTCTTCTAAATTATGTCTTTTACCAATTTCAAAGTCATTAGGATCATGTGATGGGGTAATTTTTAATGCTCCTGTACCTTTATCCATATCAGGATACTCATCGGCAATTATTTCAATTTCTCTTCCAACAATAGGTACAACTACTTTTTTACCAATGTATTTTTGATATCTTTCATCATCAGGATGTACAGCAATTGCTGTATCTCCAAATATTGTTTCAGGTCTTGTTGTAGCTATAGTAAAGTATTCATCATCATTATCTACAAAGTAGTACTTTACATAATAATATTTCCCATCTTTTTCTTCGTGTTCTACTTCTATATCCGAAAGGGATGTAAGACAATCTGGACACCAGTTTATAATTCTATTTCCCCTATATATTAATCCTTTTTCGTATAGTTTTACAAAAACATCATTAACTGCCTTACTACAGCCTTCATCCATAGTAAATCTTTCTCTAGACCAGTCGCAGGAATTCCCAAGTTTTTTCATCTGTTGAGTTATTCTTCCACCGTATTCTTCCTTCCATTCCCAAGCTTTTTCTAAAAACTTTTCTCTTCCTATTTGGTCTTTTTCTAAGCCTTCACTTCTTAATTTTTCAACCACTTTTACTTCAGTAGCAATACTGGCATGGTCGGTTCCCGGTAGCCATAGGGCTTCATAGCCATCCATTCTTTTCCACCTTATTAAGATATCTTGAAGTATATGATCTAGTGCATGGCCCATATGAAGCTGTCCAGTAATATTTGGTGGTGGAAGAACTATTGTAAAGGGTTCTTTTTCATCATTAGGGTCTGCTTTGAAATATCCATTTTCATTCCACATTTTGTATATTCTATCTTCAAATTCTTTTGGATTATATTTTTTTGCTAAATTTTCCATAAAACCTCCTAGTTTAATTTTATCATTATAATCATCCCGATTACAGTAATTACTAAACCTACTCCTTTTACTATAAGCAGGTCCTTCATCGTTTTTATTTTTTCTTTTTTAAATAATTTATCTGCCCCAAAAACAATTAGTGCTCCTAGAAGCAGTAAACCGACACCTAAATTGTACATATAACCACCAACTTTAAATATTATTTTACACAAAATTAGCGGGTATTCTCATTCCTTTTAAGGACGAGAATACCCGCGGTACCACCTTAGTTCCAATTTGGCTCTTAATTTTATAACGGAAATTTCCGTATAATCCTACTTAAGTTCAGATTATATGCTCAAAAGCTACCTTCCTTGTATATTTACTTATGGATTCTCCCAGCTTTCAAAATCCAATCTCTTAAAGTTTATACAATTACTCCTCTTTATCAATGCATCTTATTTAATTATTAAAATAATATCAAATTATAAATTTATTGTCAATTGCAAATTATTTTGATGCTATGTATTCAGTTAAATTGACTAGCCTGTTCGAATATCCCCATTCATTATCATACCAAGATATTATTTTTACGGTTTTTTCGATAGCATCTGTACACAATCCATCTACTATAGATGATCTAGAGTCTTTAATATAATCCACCGACACCAATGGCTCCTTTGAAAAACCTAATATTCCTTTAAGTTCTCCTTCTGCTTTTTCTTTAAGAAGATTGTTGATTTCTTCTTTAGTTACTTCTTTATTTAAGTTTACTACTAAATCAACTAGAGATACTGCCGAAGTAGGAACTCTTACTGCCATACCATCTATCTGACCATCAAGTTCAGGAATAACTTCTTTTATAGCTTTTGCAGCTCCTGTAGTAGTAGGTATTAATGACATAGCCGCCGCTCTCGACCTTCTTAAATCCTTCTTGTTTACCGCATCTAATAAATTTTGATTACTTGTATAGGAGTGAATTGTAGTCATTTCTGCAGTAAATACTCCATATTCATCAAGAAGTACTTTAGCTAAAGGTGCTAAACAATTAGTTGTGCAAGATGCATTAGATATAATATTATGATTTTTAGAATCATATTTTTCTTCATTTACACCCATTACAACTGTTAAATCTGCATCCTTGCTTGGGGCAGATATTACAACTTTCTTTGCTCCTGCTTCTATATGTTTTGAGGCACTTTTTTTATCAGTAAATTTACCTGTAGATTCGATTACTATATCAACATCTAACTCTTTCCATGGAAGCTTACTTAGGTCTCTTTCATTTGTGATTTTAATTTTTTGATCTTTAAATAAAAAATAATCATCTTTTACTTCTATATTTTCTTCAAATTTGCCGTATATTGAGTCATGGATGAAGTTAAATAAACCCTCTTCTGGATTTCTAATGCCATTTATTCCAACTATCTCAATGTTATCCGAACCCTTTTCTAAATATGACCTAAATGCACATCTTCCTATTCTTCCAAAACCGTTTATGGCTACTTTCTTTTTCATTTTTCCTCCTATAATTAAGACTTAATGTGTCCCGATTTTCTTTTACAATTATATGATAACATAAATAATGTAATAATCAAGTATTAATTAATATTATTAAGTATTTTATATAATAAACTTAATAATAGTCCCTTATGGACTTTTAGCGTCCCTTGATAAATAAAAAATACTTCCAAATAAATAGCCTACTTTAGTAGTCAGACTGTCTACTTTGGAAGTATCATATAATTCAAGTGTTTTTTATCTAGGTATAAAACCAATTTTTTTGTGGACTTTTCTTAAAGTCTTCATTGCAGAGTATCTTGCTTTTTCCGCACCTTCTCTATATATTTTTTCTAAATATGTTTTATCTTTTACTAATTTTTCAGATTCTTCTCTTATATGTCTCAAACTTTCAATTACAACTTCAGCTGTGTCTTCTTTTAGTTCGGCATATCCTTTACCACTATAATCCTGAAGTATATCATCAACAGATTTATCTGTTAATTTTGAATATATTGTTATCATGTTCTTAATTCCAGGTTGGTCATCAGTATAATTAATTTCCCCTACAGAGTCAGTAACGGCTCTTTTAAACTTTTTCATTATTTTATCTGGAGAATCGTTTAGTAAAATATATCCATTTTCATTATCGTCAGATTTTGACATCTTGCTTTCAGGGTCCTGCAAGCTCATTATTTTAGCACCAACTTTAGATATATAAGGTTCAGGAACTTTAAATGTAGGACTGTACCTATTGTTAAATCTTTCGGCTATATCTCTGCTTAATTCAAGATGCTGTCGTTGATCTTCTCCTACTGGAACTAGGTCTGTTTGGTATAGTAAAATATCTGAAGCCATTAAAACCGGATAGTCAAATAAACCAGCATTTATATTAGATGAATTTTTTTTAGATTTATCTTTAAATTGTGTCATTCTACTTAATTCGCCGAAGTATGTATAGCAATTTAATACCCAGCTAAGCTCCGCATGTTCTGGTACATGAGATTGTATAAAGAGAGTATTTTTTTCTGGGTCTAATCCCGCTGAAATATAATTTGCTAAAACTTCCAAGGTATTCTTTCTTAAATCCTTAGGCTCTTTTGGTACTGTTATAGCATGCATGTCTACTATACAGTAGTAGCTATCATATTCTTCTTGTAGTGACACCCAATTTTTTAGGGCTCCTATATAATTTCCTAAAGTAAGGGAACCTGATGGTTGAATACCGCTAAAAATTATTTTTTTATCCGTCATATTTTGACCTCCAATTATTTATTTGAATTTTTCAATGATGTAATCATAAAGTACAATTATTCCACTAATAAAGATGTTTAAGTAGTATACTATCAATCTCCAGGTAAGTATTGCAAAAGGAAGTATGCCTCCTTTAAAATAATGTCTGAACAGTAAATAAAACCCTCCTTCTGCAGCACCAGCAGTTCCTGGCGTAGGTATAAAAACAACTGACATATTTAATATCGCCTGCATTGACATTATCTGGAGCGGGGTTGCTTCATTTAGACCCACACTTCTATAAACCATATAGGTGATAGCATAGTATGCAGTCATCTGTAAAAAAGAAAAAAATGCCGTCTGTAAAAACAAAGGTTTATTATCCCACATTACCCTTAAAGAATCATAGTATCCCTCAAAGTAATCTCTTGCTTTTTTATTTACCCTATCTAAATCTTTAACTACTTTCAATCTATATGCAAGGTTTATTCCCCAAAAAATCATTTTTTCAAATACATTTTTATTTAAGAATAAAATAGAGATAAGTATTATCAAGCCAATATTTAACATTAATCCTACAGCTACTAAGGGTATTGCAGGTTTTAGTTTCCCAAGTATTAACCTTATGTTTATAAGAATCATAAACAGTGAGTATAGGGCTAATACCACTTGATAGACTATAAATTTGTAAAAAAGCAATGAAGTAGTTTTACTTATGTCGTAGCCATCTCTTGTCATTAAGTATGCTTTAGCTGGTTGGCCACCAGAGTAGAATGGTGTAATCAAGTTGTAATATCTTCCTATGAGACAGTATTTCATAGATTTCAAAAAACTGATTTTCATTTCTACTGAATTAGCAAAAAGCTTCATTATAATTCCTTCACTAATCCAATTTAAAACCATAAAAACTAAAGCCAGTATAATATAATATTTTTCTAAATTATTTTTGAGTCTATTTAAATCTTCTGTCGTATATGCTCCTATTAGAATATTGATAGTTATTATACTAAGAATCAGTATGATTATAATATTTATTATTTTTTTGTTCATTTTAATCATCCCAAACTCAGAAAATTATATCAAAAAAAGGCTCTAATTACAACAAGTCTGAAACCGGTAGTTTTATTGTAAATTCAGTTTCCTCAACATTAGATGTATTTAAATATATTTTTCCATTGTGTGCTTCAACTATGCCTTTTACTATGGATAAGCCTAAGCCTGCTCCACCTGTTTTTCTGTTTCTAGACATTTCTTCACGGTAAAACCTTTCAAATATATAGTCTTTTGATGATTCCGGTATCCCAATACCTCTGTCTATCACTCTAATTATAATATTTTTAGGGTCCTTTTCTAAAACAACCTTTATATGTACATTTTTATCACTATATTTTTCTGCATTTGAAAATAGGTTTAATAGAACTTGTTTGAATTTTCCCCTATCAATAGGGATGGTAACATCTCTATTCAGAAGATTTTTATACTCTATTTGAATATCCTTTTTATTATAAGAGTTTTTAAATGAGTTAAGTTCTTTTTTTATAAACTCTCCAATATTTGTATCTGTTAAGTTTAACTTTAAATCGTAATTAGAAATATCTGTAAGTTTTTCTAGATCTTTGGATAGGTTTGAAAGTCTTAGTATTTCTTGTCTAATTTCTTCTAGCCTATCTTCACTTATCTCTATAATTCCATCCTGCATAGCCTCAATTTGATTTTGCATTATATTTAACGGTGTTCTTAATTCATGAGAGACATCTGAAGTTAATCTTAGTCTTAAATTTTCTTGGGCTTCCAGAGTTTTACCTAAAGAATTAACCGTTTTTAAAAGTTCATCTAGCTCATAAGTATTTGTTTTTTCCTTAATTTCCCAATTTCCTTTTCCATCCCTAATTTTTTCTGCAGAATCTTTTATTTTATGAATTGGCTTTGATAGCTCTTTAGAAAAAAATATGCTTATTAATAGAGTGATTACAATTGATATAAGGGTAATTATTAGTATTCCATTATTTAAACTCTCTTGAAAATCTAAATCTTCTTGAGATAAATTATATCTTCCAAATCTTCCTATATTCAGTATCCCATAAAAATCACCATTGTCTCTTATATCATAAGTTGTGTAACTAATATTTTCAGATTGTCCTCTGCCATGACCCATTCCCATAGTTCCCCCGGAAGATCTCATGTTAATTTCCCAAAGTAAATTTCCGTCACCGTCGGTAAACTTTAACTCAACTCTGTCCTTTAAAGAATTTTGTATTAATTTTAAGTCTTCGTTGTTAATTGCACCATTATTTTGTATATATATGTCTTCCACTAGGTTAATATATTCTTTATCTTCATTTTCAACAGAATTAATTTTATATCGTTCAAAAGATTGATTAAATACGTATCTTGAAGTTGTAAAAAAAAGAATAATTAATATTAGCGCTAGTAAAGAGAAATATATAAATATTTTTTTACCTATTTTCATTGTTTGTCCAATTCTCCTTCAAATCTATATCCTAATCCGAAAACCGTAATTATATAAATAGGATTCTTAGGATCCTTTTCAATTTTCTTTCTTATATTTTTTATATGGGCATCTATCGTTCTATCATAGCCATCGTATTCTATGCCAAATACTTTTTGTATTATAATATTTCTTGATAAATTAATGTTTTTGTTTTCAGCCATGTAAGATAAAAGTTTATATTCTGCAGGAGTTAAGCTTATTTCCATATTCTCTTTAAATACTATCTTTCCTTTTTTATCAATAACTAAATCCCTATTATTGAAAGATAAACTATCTTCCAAACTGTTGCTGCTACCGTAACGTTTTAAGATAACCTTTATTCTCATCATTAATTCTCTTGGACTAAAGGGTTTAATTAGATAATCATCTGCTCCTAAGGATAAACCTTTTATTCTCTCATCTACTGTACTTTTAGCTGTCAACATAATTACAGGAGTATCACTTTCACTTTTTATTTTTTTGCATATCTCCTCTCCCGTCATGTCCGGCAGCATTAAATCTAAAACCACAAGATCAGGACTGTATTCAAAAAACATATCAAGACCTTCTATTCCTTTAGAAGATACAATGGGATCAAAACCTTCTTTATTTAAATAGTTTTTTACTATTTCTAAAACTTTTTCTTCATCTTCTATTACTAAAATTTTTTTCATTTCATCACCACTTTTTATTCGTTAATTAATTTTATATTATTTTGAAATTAAATTCAATTTATATTGACAATAGGAATTTATATTTATATAATTACATTGCTTGTTTAGTATTTATAAACTTTATGTTTAAAAAAGGGGTGCCTTATGGATATAGGAAAAAATATTAAAGATTTAAGATTTAAAAATGGATTGACCCAAGAAGAACTTGCAGACAGATGTGAATTAACCAAAGGATATATTTCTCAAATAGAGAGAAACCTTACTTCACCGTCTATTTCTACACTTATAGATATACTTGATTGTTTAGGTACAGATTTAAATAATTTTTTTAGTGGAGAAGAAGAGGACAAAATAGTATATAGACAAGAAGATTATTTTCAAAAGAATTTTGAGGAGGGTTATAAAATCAACTGGTTGATTTCTAATTCACAAAAATATTCTATGGAACCAATATTAATAGAATTAAGTCCCGGTAATAAGACAAAAATAGATAGCCCTCATAATGGTGAAGAGTTTGGGTATGTACTTAAAGGGATAGTTACTTTAAACTACGATGGCAAAAAATACAAATTAAAAAAAGGACAGAGTTTTTATTACCCTTGTAACAAAGATCACTATATAGAGAACAATGGAAAAAAAGAGGCTCATTTACTGTGGATAAGCTCACCACCATACTTTTAGGAGGATTGAATGAAAGAATCAATTATCGAAATAAGCAATATTGTTAAAAAATATGATGATGTAAAAGTATTAAATGAAATAAGTTTTAATGTATACAAAAATGAATTCGTAACCCTCCTTGGACCAAGCGGATGTGGTAAAACTACTACCCTTAGGATTATTGGAGGATTTGAAACAGCAAACGAAGGAAAGGTTTTATTTGAAGGTAAAGAGATAAATCATCTCCCTCCCTATAAAAGACAAATAAATACGGTTTTTCAAAATTATGCACTTTTCCCTCATATGAATGTTTATGAAAACATTGCTTTTGGCTTAAAAATAAAAAGGCTAAAAGATGAAATTATAGAAAATAAAGTTAGAAGAATTTTGAAACTAGTAGGATTAGAAAATTTTGAAAAACGAGATATAGATTCCTTATCAGGAGGTCAACAGCAGCGTATTGCTATAGCAAGAGCTTTAGTTAATGAACCCAAGGTTTTACTTTTAGATGAACCTTTAGGGGCTCTCGATCTTAAACTTAGAAAGGATATGCAGGTAGAACTTAAAAATATACAAAAATCATTAGGAATAACCTTTATATATGTTACTCACGATCAGGAAGAAGCTCTAACCATGTCTGATAGGATTATAGTAATGAAATCTGGTAGTATCCAGCAGGTAGGTTCACCAATAAACATTTACAATGAACCAATAAATTCTTTTGTAGCAGATTTTATAGGTGAAAGTAATATAATATCAGGAGTTATGAAAGATGATTATCAAGTTAGTTTTCTCGGCAAAACTTTTGAGTGTGTTGATTACGGATTTAAAAAGATGGAAAATGTTCATATTGTAATACGACCAGAAGATATTGATATTGTTAAAAAAGATTCTGGCTTAATTAATGGTGAAGTAAAATCTGTTGTTTTTAAGGGAGTTCACTATGAGATAAATGTACTAGCTAAAAATTTTGAATTTTTAATTCAAAGTACTAAGTCTAGTAAAATAGGTAATTATGTTGGATTAGATTTTAATCCAGATGACCTTCATGTTATGAGGGAGATGCATTATGAATAGTAAAAGTAGATATTTAGCATACCCTTATTCTATCTGGATGCTAGTATTCATATTGTTTCCTTTGTTTTTAATTTTTTTATATAGTATTACTTTAAGAAATCCAAATGACATTAAAACAATAACTTTTACTTTTGAAAATTTCGGTAAATTTTTTGACCCAATTTATGTAAATGTTTTAATACGATCTATAAGTATAGCAGCATTATCTACTGGTATTTGTTTAATAGTAGGCTACCCAGTAGCATATCTCCTTACCAGAGCAAAGGATAAACACAAGGGACTTATGATTCTTCTATTCATACTACCTATGTGGATGAATATGCTCCTTAGAACTTATGCTTGGATGACTATATTAGGAAATACCGGTCTCATTAACAGCTTTTTAAATTTACTGAATTTACCTAATGTAAATCTTTTATACAATAATAAGGCAGTAATATTAGGAATGGTATACAACTTTCTACCATTTATGGTTTTTCCAATTTATACTGCATTGAATAAAATGGATAGAAGTCTAATAGAAGCTGCTGATGATTTAGGTGCCGATGGTTTTACAATTTTTAAAAGAGTTATTTTTCCTTTAAGTTTACCTGGCGTTATATCGGGTATCGTAATGGTTTTCATGCCTGCAGTAAGCACCTTTGTAATCCCAAGATTATTAGGTGGCGGAAAAAATGTTTTAATAGGTAATCTAATCGAAAAGCTCTTCCTAGTAACTAGAGATTGGAATTTTGGAGCAGCTCTTTCAATGATTATTTTAATTATTATTTTTATCTCAATAAAAATTCTGAATATCTTGAAAATTGATAAAGAAAGCGGGGTTAGTATATGAAAAATAAAATTTCAAAACTGTATCTTGCTTTAGTTTTTCTGTTTTTATATGCTCCTATTACAGTTCTTGTCGTATATTCTTTTAACGACTCAAAATCTCGAGGAAATTGGGGTGGATTTACATTTAAATGGTACCTAGAATTATTTAAAGATAGAGATATAAAGACAGCACTTTATTATACAGTTACAATAGCCATACTAGCAGCTGTGATTTCAACGATTGTTGGAACAGTTTCTGCGATAGGAATATATAATATGAAAACCAGCAGAATGAATTTTTTATTGAATATTAATTATCTTCCAATTATAAATCCGGATATTGTAACCGGTATAGCTTTGATGATACTATTTCTTTCTGCAAACATTAAATTAGGTTTCAGCAGTATGCTGTTAGCACATATAACTTTTGACATACCATATGTTATTTTATCGGTTTTACCCAAGTTGAAACAATTAGATAATAATATAACTGAAGCGGCATTAGATTTAGGGGCGACGCCATTCTATACCCTAAAAAAAATAATAATTCCTCAAATTAAGCCAGGGATTATTACAGGCTTTTTAATAGCCTTTACACTATCAATTGATGATTTTGTAATAAGCTTTTTTACAACTGGCTCTGGGGTTACCAACCTGTCTATCGAGATATATTCAATGGCTAGAAGAGGGATCTCTCCTACAATAAATGCTTTATCATCCCTTATGTTAGTAGTCGTATTAGGATTACTATTAATCATAAATAAAAGAACAACTATACCAACTAAAGAATAATGGAGGGAAAAATGAAAAAATATTTGATTATTATTACAATCCTGTTAGCTATAGTTTTATCAGGATGCAGTGGTTCAGAGGAACAAACTTTAGACATATTTAATTATGGACAATATATTGATGAGGATCTTTTAGTAGAATTCGAAGAAGAGTACGGAGTTAAAATAAACTACGAAGAATACCCTACTCCTGAAGATATGTATACAAAGGTGAAAGCTGGTGGTACAGATTATGATTTGATAATAACCGGTGAATATATGATCGAGAGAATGATATCAGAAAATATGCTGGACAAGATTAATTTCGACAACATACCTAATTATCAATATATAGATGAAAACTTTAAAAACCAACCATATGATCCTACAAATGAGTATTCTGTACCATATTTTTGGGGTACTTTAGGAATTGTATACAACACAGAAGTAGTAGAAGGAACACCTGATTCCTGGGACTTGCTTTGGGATGAAAATTATTCTGGTCAAATTTTGATGATGGACAGCCAAAGAGATTCCTTTGCAGCGGCATTAAAAAAACTTGGTTACTCTCTCAATACTACTAATGAAACTGAATTAGAAGAAGCAAAAAATCTTTTAATCAACCAAAAGCCTCTTGTAATGGCATATATAGTTGATGAAGCTTTAGATATGATGATAGCTGATGAGGCAGCCATCTCCTTGATATGGTCTGGCGAAGCAGTAGCAGCTATGGGAGAAAATGAAAAGTTGAATTACTACGTCCCTAAAGAAGGTTCCAATATTTGGATTGATGCTGCATGTATCCCTAAAGATGCAGAAAATAAAGAATTAGCTGAAAAATTTATTAACTTTGTAACTTCAAAAGAAAATACTTTAAGAAATATAGACTATGTTTGGTACTCAACAGTACATACAGAAGCAGCAAAAGAGGTTGAAGAATTTTTGTACGATAATCCAGCTTTCAATCCTTCTCAAGAAGATATAGATAAGGCTGAGATGTTTAGAGAT
>DPPH01000039.1 GCA_003539375.1 Clostridiales bacterium | reverse complement strand
GCAATTTCTTTTTCATCATGATATTTAAAGTTCAAATTTTCTACCTTTATATCACCCTTGATTTCAGTGATTGATTTATCTACATATTCTGTATCCTTAACATCTATTTCTTCATCTAATATAGCTTCTATTCTCTCAAGAGATGCTCCACCCATTGATAAAATATTAAATGTATAACCTATAGCTATCATAGGCCATACAAGCATACCAATAAACTGTACGAAAGCCACAAATTGTCCTACTGAGATGGTTCCTTGAATTGATAGGTATCCTCCAAATCCAATAACTACTGCTAAACTAAATCCAGAAATAAACCGCATGAAAGGGTGCATTAAAACAAATATCTTAAGCATCTTAATGTTTTTATCGTAGTAGTTTTTTGTTACTTTTTCGAAAGCCTTTAATTCTTTAGATTCTTGAACAAAAGATTTTATTACATAAATCCCGGAAATTCTTTCTTGAGTAAAATCCGACAAGTCTGAAAAAGCAGCCTGCTTTTCTTTGAATCTTACTCTCATTATTTTACCTATAATTATAGAATTTACTATAATTAGTAGTAAAGGTATTCCTGCGAATATTGTTAGTGTTAAACTAATTTCTGTTATCATATTATATAATGTAAGAGTTCCTATTACTGCAGCATCAACAACCATAAGTACTCCAGGACCGACTGCCATTCTTACGGCATTCAAATCATTGGTCATGTGAGCCATTATGTCTCCAGTCTTATGTTTGTTGTAGTATTTTAAAGAAAGCTTCTCAAGATGAGCAAATAGTTCGTTTCTTATGTCGTATTCTATAAATCTGGAAGTTCCAAAGATCATATGTCTCCATACAAATCTACCTACCGCTACTCCTAAACCTATTATAATAATTAAATATATATACCTGGTCAGTCCAGATGATATTGCTCCCCCAGACTCTAAATAGTCAACAGCATCTCCAATAATCAAAGGCACTCTCAATTGAAGTATGTCTATTATTATAAGTACAAAAATTCCAGCTAAGTATCTATTCTTATACTTAGAGAAGTACTTTCTTAAATATTCACTTTTGAAAATTCCCGATGGTTTCATTTTTAAGTTTTTTTTCATATTACCTCCATCATTTTTAGTCACCTTATATTTTACCACATATATAAGGAAATAATAATTAAAGGTTTCTTAATTATATTTAATCTCCAAAAAAATAAAATGTCCGGTCCTAATTAGGACCGGACAACATCAAATGTACATCAAAACAAAATATATATTTTAAAGAGGGGGGAATTTATAAACCGTAATCATTATACAAAAAAAACTGCCTCTGTAAATATCTTTTTTGTTAAGTCTTCTTAATAATTGAGGGTCTTTATATATCCCGTGTGTCTTTGACTGTTTGTTTTCAATGGCTGTAGCGTTTGTTATAATAGTAACGATATTTCTAAAATTTATCTAACCTTAAATTTATTTCCATCTTTATTATTCTAGTATTTGAAGTGGGTACAGTATATCTTGCATTTTCAATAAGCGTCACATTGTATTTATGGGCCCAACTGTATATTTTTACAAAGTCTTTGGCGGGAAAACATTTCCATTTCTTGATGTCTATTTTGAAACCCTTGCATTATTTGAGTGTTTTTATATTTATTTTCATGTATTTCGATATTATTTGAAGGAATTATTTGACATCTTGCAGTTTTCTTGCTATAATATAACCATAATAAAATATATAGGAGGTGTTAATTATGAAGAAAGAAATGAAAGTTGATGTTAAAAAAGATGCAAAACCTAAATTCAAGGTTTGTAGAACAGTGACTTGCATCCACAATATAGACAACAAATGCATGTTAGATAAGTGTGAGTTATTCGAAAGAAGTTTAAGACAGGAATATTAAAAAAAATGCCAGATAAACTGGCACCTTTTTTTTTGCTTTTTTTAAGTTGTTAACTAATTTTTTCTAGCTTTAACCCTGTTTCTTTTCCGTTCAAGTTTTCTGTCTTATAATCATCTCTTTCCTCTTTTACGATTTCAACTGCCAGGGTTTCCGTTTTTATATAGTCTTCATATAGTTTTACAGCTTTTTCTATTTCTTCTGGACCCTTGTAGAATATTTTTATATTGTCCATCATTTCGTAGCCGTTATTTTTTCTCATCTGCTGAACTTTAGATATAAACTCTCTTGCATAACCTTCGTTTATTAATTCGTCATCTAAATTTGTGTCTAGGATTACGAATAAGTTATTTTCCATAGAAATGTTGTAACCTTCTTTAGAATCTATTCTTATATCAAGAAGTTCTTCATTTACTTCAATAGTTTCTCCACCTAATTCTAGTTCGTAAACTCCACCATTTTGAACTGTGTTAATTATTTCAAGTTCATCGGCTTCTCTTAAAGCTTTAGCAAAATCCTTAACCTTATTTCCAAATTTAGGTCCGGCAACTCTAAAGTTTGGCTTCAGACTAAAATTCATAAATTCTCTTAGGTTCTTTTCAAATACAACTTCCTTGATGTTAAGTTCTTCCATTATCAAAGGTGATAGGTCTTTTATGAGATCTTCATGTTTTCCGTCTATATGTATTTTTCTTAGAGGCTGTCTAACTTTTATCTGTTCAGTATCTCTTGAAGCTCTACCTAGACCTACTAAGTTTCTTACTAAATCCATTCTTTTTTCTGTTCTTTCATCTATTAAGGATTCATCATATTCAGGATAAAAATCCAAGTGAACTGATTTTTTATCTGTTAATTTTCTGTATAGTTCTTCCGCTATGTAAGGTGCATAGGGAGCTATGAGTAGAGATAAATCTCTTAATACTTCATAAGTTGTAGCGTAAACAGACTTTTTATCATCGGATAATCCTGAAGCCCAAAATCTTCTTCTAGATCTTCTTATATACCAGTTAGATAAATCTTCGTTTACAAAGTCTTGAATTCCTCTTACAACCTTAGTTAAGTCGTATTCATCCATGCTTTCCCTAGATAATTTAATCAAATTGTTTAACTTTGATATTATCCATCTGTCTAATTCAGGTCTCTTATCGTAATCTACTTCAAATTCTCTTGGATCTACTTCATCGGTGTTTGCGTAAAGAGAGAAGAAGGTATATACGTTTTTAATAGTCCCAAAGAATTTACTTAAAACTTCCTTTAATCCATCTTCGTCAAACTTCGTTGGAGTCCATGCTGGAGATACATATAACAAGTACCATCTTAAAGCATCAGCTCCATACTGGTCGAATAATTCAAAAGGATTAACAGTATTTCCTCTTGATTTCGACATTTTTTTGCCATGTTTATCTAGTATCAAGTCGTTAACTAAAACCTTCTTATATGGTGATTCTCCAGTTACAAAAGTAGATATAGCTATAAGAGAGTAGAACCATCCTCTAGTTTGGTCTATACCTTCACATATGAAATCCGCTGGGAAAAGTTCATCAAAATTTTCCTTGTTTTCGAAAGGATAGTGATGTTGAGCAAAAGGCATAGATCCACTGTCGAACCAGCAGTCTATAACATCAGGAACTCTCTCCATCTTTTCACCACATTTAGGACACTCTAAGTGCACATCATCTACAAAAGGTCTGTGCAATTCTATATCTTCACTTATTTCTTCTAAGGCTCTTTCCTTAAGTTCTTCTCTAGAGCCAACACTTTCAGTATGACCGCATTCGCAGGTCCATATTGGAAGGGGAGTACCCCAGTATCTACTTCTTGATATTGCCCAGTCGTTTAGGTTTTCCAACCAGTTTCCAAATCTTTTTTCTCCTACATAGTCAGGATACCAGTCAACTCCGTTGTTATTTTCTATGAGCTTGTCTTTTAATTTAGTCATCTCTATATACCAGCTAGGCTTAGCATAGTATAACAGAGGTGTTTTACATCTCCAGCAGTGTGGATAGTTGTGATCTATAGTTTCTTTTTTAAATAACTTTCCTTCTTCTTTTAGCCATCTTACTATATGTGGATCTGCATCCATAACAAACTGACCTTTCCAAATAGTATCTGTATACTTACCATCTTCATCAACTGGTTGAAGTACTGGTAGGTCGTATTTTACTCCTGTATTGTAGTCATCTTCTCCAAA
>DPPH01000083.1 GCA_003539375.1 Clostridiales bacterium | reverse complement strand
CCTCTTCCCTGTACATTTATGTCAAATATCCCTGCTGAAGCCATCCTAGGTCCAGCTTCTACGGATACTTTTCCGGAATCTAGTTCATTCCATAAGTGAATTCCAAAAATTGCATCTACATCATCGAGAATCCCTTCTTCAATTAGTGCTAATGCTCCTTCTCCCGTTTCTTCACCCGGTTGGAACACTAATTTAACTGTACCTTCTATTTGTGATTTGATTTCATTTAAAATTTTTCCTGCCGTTAGAAGTCCTGCCGTATGTCCGTCGTGACCGCATCCGTGCATGTAACCTTCATTCTTAGATTTATAGGGGATGTCATTTTCTTCCTGAAGTTCTAAGGCATCCATATCGGCTCTTAATGCTACTACTTTACCTTCTTTTTCTCCTTTTATAATACCTACAACACCTGTGCCGGCTGCTTTAAAATTTTCTATTCCAATTTTATCCAGTTCTTCCATAACCTTCTTTTGGGTTTCGAATTCTTTCATACTTGGTTCCGGATTCATATGGAAATGTCTTCGTAAATCAACGGCATAGTCCTGGTATTTTTTTGCTATATTCTTTATATCCACTACTGTACCTCCCCTAACTCAATTACTGTATCATATATTAATTCTATACCTTTTTGTAAATCTTCATAATCCGTCCATTCTTCAGGACAGTGACTTCTTCCGTCCTTACTAGGTACAAATATCAATCCAACATCTGTAATGCTTCCCATTATCATAGCATCATGGCCAGCTCCACTAATCATAGTCTCATAGGAAAAGTCATTATTCTCAGCATTTTTCTCAAAAATATTTAATATCTCTTTTGACATTTCTACCGGTTTTATATCAAGCATTTGTAAAGTTTCAAAGGAAAGCCCTTCATTATCCTTTGTTAGTTCTTCTAGATCTTTTACAATTTTGGATTTAACTCTTTTTATACTCTCATAATCCTTAGATCTTAAATCAACAGTAAATTCAACATCTGCTGCTACAATGTTTGTAGCTCCTGGTTTTATTTTTAGACTTCCTACCGTAGCTACTGTGCCGTTATTTTCTTCTACAGCATATCCTCCTATTTTGCTGATAACTTTAGATGCTGTATCCATTGCATCAGCTCTCATATCCATAGGTGTAGTACCAGCATGGTCCGGACGTCCCTTTACAGTTACATTTATATGATTAATACCAACAATATAATCAACTATGCCGACATCTTTACTTTTGCTTTCAAGTAATGGTCCTTGCTCTATATGAAGTTCTATAAAAGCTTTAATATCTTCTGGATTTCTTTTAGCATCCCCTATTTTTTTAGGATCAAATCCAAATTCTTCCATTGCCTGAGCCATAGAGACACCATTTGCATCTTTATTTCGCACCAAATCTTCATAGGATACCATTCCTGCCATAGCTCTACTACCAAATACTCCTGCGCCAAACCTGCCTCCTTCTTCTTCAATCATCGCAACAAACTCAATAGGATACTTAGTTTTAATATTATTCTCCTCCAAAGCTCTAAATATTTCTAAAGCCATTACAACCCCGGCAGGACCGTCAAAATTACCACCATTTTTAACAGAATCAAAATGAGATCCTATCATAATTGGTGGTAGTTTTTCATCAGTACCTTTTCTCTTTGCAAATAAAGTTGCAGCTGTATCGTCATATATTTCAACATCAAGTTTTTCAAGTTCCTCTTTTAGATATTTTCTTACCTGTTTATCTTCTTTTGTAAATGAAAATCTAGTTAGTCCTTTACCAGGAGTAGCATTAAATTCACTTAATTTTTCGATATCTTTTTTTATTCTATCTAGATTGGTTTTCATTTAATCGACCTCCTTTAAGATAGCATTATATTCTAATTCACATATTTGAGATAACATTGCACTTACGTTGCAAAGCTCTGTTTCAGCTATTTTTATAGCTCTTTTAATTTTTTCTTCTTTTAAATCTTTACCGTAAACAAAAAAATTAATTATAATTTTTTTGTATGTCCTAGGTTTTTTATTCTCATCAAGTTCTCCTATTACTTCCAACTTTAAATCATCTATTTCTATTCTCATTTTGTCTAAAGTTAGTTTTACATCTACACCCATGCATCCACCTAAACTTACAAGAACTAAAGGCATGGGGCTGAACCCAGCCCCATCTCCTCCATTTTCTTTTCCTATATCAATGTTAACCTTATGTTCCTGTAAATCATGAGCTTCAAATTGCATATTTTCTTTCCAATTACACATTATTTTGTGTTGGCCCATAATTTATATCCTTTCTATTATAAGAAATTTACAAATATACCTGCTATGATTACTGAAGCTATGGTAACTGTTGTAAATCCACCTACGAGCATTTGCGGTAGCATTTCTCCCATCAAGAAGTCTTTCTCTTCTTGGTTTTCTGCAATAGCTTTAGCTCCTTCTTCTGTAAGTATATAGTTTGGTGGGAAGCCGTATAGTGCTGTAAGGGCAACTGCAAAAGCCATTTCTTTAGTGTACCCTAATAATTTTCCTAGAATCATAGATAGTATAGCCATCCCGGTAACACCAAGTACTATTATTCCAACTAATGGCAATGCTAATTCTACTAGCATATTAGGAGTAGCTCTTGCTAAACCGGCAAATACAAATGCCATAAGAATAGTAATTAGAAATCCAAAAGATCCGGAAATATTTAGTGGTCTTTGTTCAACAAAGCCAAGTTCTTGAGCTATAACTCCAAAAATCAAACACCAAACAAATGGAGATATTCCTAACATTGGCTCTAGAGCACCTCCAACAGCAACTGCTGCCCAAGCTGTCAATCCAAGTTTTGTTAGTATAACATAGGTAGTTTGATATTCTTCTGGGAGTTTAGGAAATAGTTTTTTCTTTTTAGTTTCGGTTTCTTCAGTTTCATCCTTCTTTTCGAGTTTCATTTCACCTTTTCTAAACTTTTCAATAAGTCTGTTTCCTTCTTTTTTAAGCATTAAAGAAGTAAGGGGATATCCAATAAATCCCTGCATTACGTATGTTATAATTGCTAGTACCGCTAAACTTTCTAGTCCCATTTCCGTAGCTGCTTCACTCATTATTATAGCTGCTACTATACCTCCTGTTAAAGGTGGTGTTGCTGTAACTGCAGCCTGAAATCCAAATAATGCCCTACCAACAGTCATAGTTAAGGCTATAATACCTACTATACCTATTAATGCTATGGCAATAGTTCGCCACTGTGCTGCTAGCTCTCTAACCGAAAGTAAAGTACCCATGTGGGTGATTAATAAATACATTGACAGATAAACAACAGGGGTCTGGAATCCTGCCAGAGCAACTATATCCTCTGGAAAAAACGTCCAAAATCCAAATAAAAATAGTAGTGCTGCTACGAATACTGATGGTATAAATGCTTTTGTTCTTGCTGACACTACGTCTCCGATTGATAATACAATCAGAACAATTGAAAACGCCATTAATAAACTCATATAAATCCTCCTTAAAAATAATTTTGTATATATAAAATGTTTTTCAATATTAAGGTCCAATCTCCTCAAAGTCGAAAAACATTTACTGTTTGCAATATTTATTGTTATTAAATAAAAAAATATGTTACAATTAATTCATTTTATTATTATAATTGTAACATATCCTTAATAATTATCAAGTATTTTATTCGCCTATTAGTTATAATTTC
>DPPH01000042.1:3135-5513 GCA_003539375.1 Clostridiales bacterium | reverse complement strand
CAAGAGATTTTTCATACATTGAACTGTAAAAATAGGATATTCCTATAAGATTCATAGCCTTTATTTTACCATCTATTTCATCCTTTTCTTCAAATATATCTAGGGCTTGAAAAGAGTAATTTAGCATATCTTTTATTTCTGATTTAGCCCTAGCCGAAAAAGCCAAAGCAATCAATGAGTATCCCTGTTCTAATAGTAAATCATTATCTTTGGATATTTTATATGCTTCCTTACTTAATGATTTCGAATAATCGGGTTTACTTGTAGATATTTCTTTAGATTTTTTTATTTTACTATATATTATATTTTTAATGTCATTATTCATTATGGTTTCCTTTTATTTTGACTTTGACTTTAATTATATTACAATTATTTTGATTTTTCTAGTTTTTATTATATAAAAAAGATTTAATCCTTGATTAGAATTAAATCTTCTTATATATTAATTATTTAATTGTCTTTATCTTAATGCTCAGCATGTTTTCCTGTTCCTGCAGGAGCTTTTCCACCCTTAAGTGCAAACACAATTACAAGAATTGTAACAACATATGGAGTTGCCATTACTAACTGAGATGGTAATATGCTTTGGAATATAGTTTGTATAGCATCAAAAAAACCAAAGAATATACTCCCACCTAGAGCTCCAATTGGATTGTATCTACCAAAAGCATTTATTACTACCGCTATATATCCTCTACCAGCAGTCATATCTTCAACAAACATACTCATTTGTCCTAAGGATAAGTATGCTCCACCTATTCCCGCAAGACAACCACTCATTATTACTCCAAAGTATTTATATGCTTTAACATTAAGGCCTACTGCACTTGCTGCTTGTGGATTCTCTCCTACCATTCTCATTCTTAATCCATACTTTGTTTTAAACATAAAAATCCAACTTACAACAACTATAAGCAACCCTATAAAGAATAAAATATTTTGAGCTGCTAGTATTTTACCAATTACTGGGATATTATTAAACCACTCAATATTTGAATCAGTTAACCCGTTTACCATTGGAGATTTTCCACTAAGCCCATATATTATATTTAATAAAAGTGGAGTAATCGCTCCAGCTAAAAGATTTACTGCCATACCACTTATAGATCCAATAACATGGTACTGTATATGCATTACTCCATGAACCATGGCAAATAAGACAGCAAATACTATTCCTACTATTAGTCCCAACCAAGGACTCCCTAGCCACCATGCTCCAAATACTGAAAAAAACGAACCTGCAAGCATCATACCTTCCAATCCAAGTTCCATAACACCGGCTCTCATTGAAAATGTACCACCCGTTGCTGCCAGAAGTAAAGGTACAGATCTTCTTAATGTAGATGATAAAATCGAATAAATTAAATCTATATCTATGTCTATCATTGTTCTATACCTCCACTTTTTTCAGTATTACTGGTAAATTTTGTAACTAGTTTTTTGAAATTACCTGTTATCGCTCTTATCATAGATGGCGCAGCTACAAAGATAATGATTAGCACTTGTATAACATCAACAACTTCAATAGGAATAGCAGTTGTTCTACTTAAAGTTATAGTTCCGGCCCTTAATATACCGATTAAAAATGCTGCTGGTATTACAGCTAATGGACTGTATGCTGCAAGGGCGGCAATTGATATTCCTGCAAATCCATAGCCCGAGGAAAAACCTTCTATAAACCTATAGTTAACTCCTAAAACCATAGCTGCTCCACCTAAGCCGGCAACAGCACCACTTATGGTAAAGGTTATTAACGAAGCTTTTGATACCTTAATACCTGCTACTTGAGCCGCTCTAAGGTTAAATCCGGTCACCTTCATTTCATATCCAAATACTGTCCTGTCAAGCATATATTGGAGTATAATAGCAACTGCAATGACAATCAATAAAGCAATAGTCAACTGAGTTTGGGGTATTAATTTCATAAGCTTTGCACTTTCCTGAATTCTTTCAGTTTGTCCAACTCCACTTCCTTCAGGTTTTAAAGGTCCATTTGCTAAATATCCTGTAATAAATATTACTACGTTATTTAACATTAAGGTCATTATAATTTCATTTGCTCCGGTTTTTAACTTTGCATAACCTACGATTCCAGCTGTAAATCCTCCAGCTGCTGCAGCTACCAATAAAGCCAAGGGAATGTGAATTATACCAGGAAGATTTGTAATGTATGCTCCCACCAGTGCTGCGGTAATTGCTCCAGCATACATCTGTCCTTCAGCACCAGTATTTATCATCTTTACCCTATAAGCTAGTGCAAAAGCAATACCTGTAAACATTAGAGGGGTTGCCTGACTTAAGGTTAGTGCAAAGTTTTTTGTAGAACTAAATGATGATACAAAGATAGCTCTATATGTATCTAAGGGTGAATAACCAGT
>DPPH01000042.1:0-2838 GCA_003539375.1 Clostridiales bacterium | reverse complement strand
AAATGCATTCTTCATATCAAGGCTTTTCAAACTTTTTCCTTTTATTTTCACGATGTCTCACTCTCCTCTATCATACTGTGTCCTCCTGTCATTAATAATCCCATTTCAATTTCATCCAATTCTCCAGGTAGACTCTCTGAGACTATCTCTCCTTCATATATAACTAGTAACCTATCACTTAGTGTTCTAACTTCATCTAAATCCGCTGATACTAATAAAATAGCCGCTCCTTTGTCTCTTAACTCAAGCATCTGCTGGTGAATATATTCGATGGCACCAACATCAACTCCTCTTGTAGGGTGAGCTATAATAATAGCTTCTGGATCTCTATTAAAAGTTCTCGCTATTATTATCTTTTGTTGGTTTCCCCCTGATAAAGAATTGACTGCAGAATCTACACTTGGTGTCTTAACAGAAAATTTTTCTCTTAAGTCATCTGCATAATTATATATGTGATTTCTATTTAGTATACCGTATTTTTTACAGAATTCTTCATGTCTATGATATCCTAATATCATGTTGTTCATTACAGACATTTCTTTCACCAATCCCATCGATAATCTATCTTCCGGGACATGTGCTATGCCTGCTTCTAAGATTTCTGTAGGTGTGCCCTCAATTTTCTTTCCATTTAAAGTCATTTCCAAAGTATCAGGTTTCCTTAATCCGGTCAATGCTTCAATCAATTGAGTTTGCCCGTTTCCTTCAACTCCTGCTATGCCAAGTATTTCACCGGAATGAATATTGAAAGATACATCTTTTATTTTTGTTTTTCCATCTTCTACTATATTTAAGTTTTTTACACTTAAAGAAACCTTGCCAATATTTTTAGCAGGGTGTCTATTTCTTAAATCAACTTCTCTACCTACCATCATTTTTGATAAATCATTGGTAGATACATTTTCCGGTTTTACATTATCTTCTATTAATTTCCCATCTCTTAAAATAACTACTCTATCAGCAATAGCTTTTGTTTCTTTTAATTTATGGGTTATAATTATTATAGTTTTTCCCTGTTCTCGAAGTTTACTAAGAATTTTGAATAAATCCTTTACTTCTTGAGGAGTTAGTACTGCTGTTGGTTCATCTAAAATTATTACATCTGCTTCTCTATATAATACTTTTAATATCTCAACTCTTTGCTGTTCTCCAACTGATAAATCAGCTACTTTTGAATGGGGATCAATATTAAAGTTGAAATCTTCAATAAGTTTTTCAACTTTTCTCTGAGCATCTTTGATATCAACAAAGCCTTTACTGCCAGGTTCGCTTCCCACAATGATATTTTCTGTAACAGTAAATGCGTCCACCAGCATAAAATGCTGGTGAACCATACATATTCCTTTTTTTATAGCATCTATCGGTCTTTTAAAGTTTAATTTTTCACCTTTATAATAAACTTTACCGGAGGTTGCAGAAGTCATTCCATATAAAATTTTCATTAGTGTAGATTTCCCGGCGCCGTTCTCTCCTAATAGAGATACAATTTCACCTTCTTTTACATGAAAATCTACCTTATCCAAAGCAACTGTACCTGGATATACTTTTACGATTTTTTCCATATTGATTAAATTCATCTAATCAACCTCCTAATAAATCTTATTCCATTTGATTTTCAGCAGCCCATGCATCAACTTGATCTAAATCAGTCGGAAGAACTAATTCTCCACTTGCAACTTTCTCTCTAGCTTCATCAATCTTAGCAATAACATCTTCAGGTATTTCTACATCTAAACCTTCAACATCATAATCAGTTACACCTTCAGCCATTCCTTTTTCAGTAAATCCTGGTTCCCAAGTTCCCTTATCTAAACTCTCAATTTCTTGAACAATAAATAACCATACTTTTTTCACAGATGTACTTAAACTAACCTCTGGATCAACCATAGCTAGAGATGTTCCAATTACATAACGGTTCTTTTCTTTTGCTGCTGCAAAAACACCTTGAGAAGAACTTCCTGCATTTACACTTACTATATCTGCTCCTCTTTCATACATAACTAAAGCAAGTTCTTTAGCTGTAACAGGGTCATTATATCCACCTATATAATTTGTAAGAATTTCAACATCTGGATTAGCATATTTAGCTCCTGCTAGAAATCCTGATGCCTGTCCTCTTGATGTTGGTGTATCCATAGCTATTGCAAATCCAAGTATGTTTTCCGGATTACTTAAAGGAAATCTATCATCTTTTGTAGCTAACCCTGCAAGAACTCCAGATAAAAAGTGCTGTTCTGGGTGAGATGCTGATATACTATGTACGTTATCCATGTCATCTATTCTAGTATCTATCATAGTAAATCTTTGATCGGGATATTCTTCTGCTACCATTTTTAAAGCCTCAGCCTGCTCAGTACTTACTGCAATTATAGTATCATATTCTCCTGCATCTGCAAACATTCTTAATTGAGTTTCAAACTCTGAAATATCCTGAGGTTCTGCATAATCATATTCTGCTCCGAATTCCTCAGCAGCCATTTTAACTCCCCTGTTTACTTCATCATTATACCCATTATCTCCTAAACCACCTACACCAAATATTATAGCAAATTTCACTACATCTTCTTCACTTTCACCATTTTCAGATGGTTCTTCAGGTTCTTCTACAGGTTGACCACAACCTACTGCTAAAGTAGCCACCATTACAAATACTATTAAATAAAGCAAAATATTCTTTTTCATTATATACCTCCATATTTTATAATCACAAATTTGATAAAACTAATTATTTTCTACATTATTACAACTTTGAATACGTTATCTTTATATGTATTTCCGCCTCCTTTTTATTAAATTACCCGCTAAATTTTAGTAAATAAACCTGAATTATTCATGAAC
>DPPH01000079.1 GCA_003539375.1 Clostridiales bacterium | reverse complement strand
TTTCCAAATGAAAAATACGATATAATAATGTCGAATCCACCTTATATTAAATCTGAAGATATTGAAAAACTACAGCTTGAAGTAAGCACTTATGAGCCCAAAAATGCTCTGGACGGTGGAGTAAGCGGATTAAAATTTCACAGTCAAATTTTAAGAATAGTTCCAAATTATTTAAACGACAAAAGCGTACTGATAATTGAAATAGGATGGGACCAAGCTGAAGAAGTTGTGAAAACTATGAGAAAAATAAAAGGATTTAAAAAAGTAGAAGTAAAAAAAGATATAGCAAAAAAAGACAGAATAGTAATAGGATACTACAACAGATTAGAGGTGTAATATGTTAGAAAAATTAAGTTTCTTAGAAGAAAAATATAAAGATTTAAACCAAAAGATATCCGACCCGGAAGTAATAAACCAGACTAAAAAATGGCAAAAACTTGTGAAAGAACATGCTCATTTAGAACCTATAGTTCAAAAATACAGAGAATATACAAGTGTTTTGGAATCTTTAGAAGAAGATAAAGAAATGATGAAAGAAAAACTTGACGATGACTTTAAAGAAATGCTAAAAGAAGAAATAAAAGAGCTTTCTGTAAAGGAAGAGACATTAAAAGAAGAACTCAAATTCCTCCTGATTCCTAAAGATCCAAACGACCAGAAAAATGTTATAGTTGAAATTAGAGCAGGTGTAGGAGGAGACGAAGCAGGATTATTTGCAGGAGATCTTTTTAGAATGTATACTAGATACTCTGAAAGAAAGGGCTGGAAAAATGAAATCATGAGTCTGAGCGACCAGGGAGTAGGAGGATACAAGGAAGTAATCTTTATGATTAAAGGTGAAGGAGCCTATTCAAAACTAAAGTATGAAAGCGGTGTTCACCGAGTACAGAGGGTTCCGGACACAGAGTCAAGTGGGAGAATCCACACATCTTCGGCTACGGTAGCAGTACTACCGGAAGTTGATGATATAGATATAGATATAGATATGAATGATGTGAGGGTAGATGTATTTAGGTCTTCAGGAAACGGTGGACAAAGTGTTAACACTACGGATTCAGCAGTTAGACTTACCCACGAACCAACTGGAATAGTTGTTTCATGCCAAGATGAAAAATCCCAGCATAAAAACAAAGATAAGGCCTTTAGGATTTTAAAAGCTAGACTTTACGATAAATATCAGCAGGAACAAGACGACGAATTAGCTGAAGCAAGAAAAAGCCAAGTGGGTTCAGGAGATAGGTCGGAAAGAATTAGGACATACAACTTTCCGCAGGGAAGAGTAAGCGATCATAGAATAAATCTCACTTTGTATAAATTGGACGCCTTTTTAGATGGAGACCTAGACGAGATGATAGATGCCCTAACAACTTCAGATCAGACTGAAAAATTGAAAAAAATAGAAAAATAATTTATATAAATAAAAATTACCCGCCGAGGGTAATTTTTTTATTAGAAGTTTTCTAAAAGCTTGCTGAAGGCTTCGAGTCCTTTCTCCAAAACTTCAGTATGATTTGCATAACCTATTCTTAAATAACCTTCCATTTCCATAGCACTCCCAGGAAGCATAACTACAGAAGCTTCTTTTAAAAGTCTTTGACTTAATTCTTCTGAAGATATATCCATATCGTATTTTATTAGAGCCGTAGTACCAGCTTCCGGCTTAATATAGGAAATATGAGGGGTATTCTTAACCCAACTATCTAATATTTTTTTGTTTCTATTAATCAATTCAATATTTCTTTTGAGAATTTTATCCATGTTTTCCAATGCCATATTCGCCAGGTAGTCGTCTATCATCCCACAGCTTATGGTGTTGTAATCTCTGTGCTTAAATACTTCTTCTATGAAATCTACAGGACCGTTAATCCAGCCTATACGAAGACCAGCTAAAGAGTAGGCTTTTGAAACACTTCCCGTGCTGATTCCTTTATTATAGAGGTCAGTGATTCTCGGGATATGTTCTCTATTATGTATTAAATCTCCGTAGGTTTCATCGCAAAAAACATAGGCATTTACTTCTTTGGCAACCTTACAAATTTCCTCTAAAAGTTCTTTTTTCATAACAGACCCCGTAGGGTTATTCGGATTATTTATATTAATTACTTTCGTATTACTTTTTATTAATTTCTTTAATTCTTCAATATTTACAAGGAAATTATCCTCTTCCTTCAACTTTAATATATCAACTTCGCCACCTAGAGCTTCCGGTATAGAGTAAAGCTGCTGGTAGGTTGGTAGTACTGAAATTACGTGGTCATCTTCTTCTACCAGGGTTTCCAGTACCAGGGAGTTGGCACCTATTGCACCGTGGGTGATAATAATATTATCCTTAGTTGCTTTTTGGTAAAGAGCAGCAACGGAACTTCTAAGACTTTCACTTCCCTTTATAGCGCCGTAGGTTAACTGCATATCTAAAATATCCGATATAGCTTCTTCTTTATTACCAGCTATTTCAAGAAGTTCAGAAGTTTTTAGAGAAGCAACACAGGTTTCTGCCAAGTTGTACTTTCCATTATTTTCATATTTATTCATCCAAATTTCAACACCAAAATCTTTAATTTTCATAGAAGCCTCCAATTAATCCGTTTTTAATATTATAGCACAAAAATGGTTATATAAATTCAATTACTTGAAAGTTATATTTACAATCCTTCATATATAATCAGTTCAATGTAC
>DPPH01000077.1 GCA_003539375.1 Clostridiales bacterium | reverse complement strand
AAGACAATAAACTTACGAGAAATAAGTCGGTTATCTTTTATTATTAGAGTATGTTCATAGACTGAAAAACGTATGACTGATGGCATAATAGCTCCTTAAAAGAGAATTTTATTCAAATAATTTAATGATGAAATGAGATTAAATTACATTTTATAACAATTTAATTTTCATATGTTTTTTCTTATTATTTCTTTTAGATTTTTTCTGGCTTTACTTACTCCAGACTCTAGTATTCTTTCTCTACATTGAAGGACCTGGGATAGTTCTTTATAGTTAAATTCCAGTATATCTTTAAAAAGTATAATTCCCTTATCTTCATCCTTTAGCATATCGATGCTAACCTTAATAAGATTGTCATCTAACTTTTCCTTCAAAAATTTCTCAGAGTTTTTACTGGTAGAGTCTCTTTGTTTAGGAATATCATCATAACCAAAATGAATAGGCTCATCTAAAGATGAAGGCTCTAATCTTTTCTTTCTTTTATAGTCAATGCAGGTTTTAAAAATTATCCTATAGAGCCAGGTATTAAAAGAAGAATTAACATTAAAATTTTCAATACTTTCAAATGCTTTGATTAAGGCTTTCTGAGATATATTTTTAGCATCTTCTTTGTCCATAAGGATTTTTAAAGCGATATTGTAAGCATATATTTTATGTTCTTCTATTAATTTTTCAAAAGCTTCTATATCACCTTTTTTACTTTTCTTAATAAGTTCTCTTTGCATTACAATATCGCTCCTGTATTTATTGTATTCCAATAGTTCCCAGAAAGGAAGAATAATTTAATCATAATCAATCAACAATTTTACCTTCTGAGGAAATGTAAAATTCTTGGATTGGCAACCCTTTTTTAGACAAAAACCTACTTAACATAGATTTTGGTTAATATCTAGGATGCTTTTCCTAGTTTTATAGTATTTAATTCTCGATATTCAATGGGTGTCATATAATCTAAAGAGCCATGAATTCTTTGATTATTGTACCAATAAATATGCTCTGCTAACTCTAATTGTAGCTGTTCTAAGGTTTCAAATTTCCTTTGATATATAAACTCTGTTTTTAGTGTTTTATTGGTAGCTTCACTTACAGCATTGTCATATGGATTCCCTTTATTACTTAGGGACCTATTTATTTTAAAAGTACTTAAAATATCATCTATTAGAGCATTATCGTACTCATTGCCACGGTCTGAATGGAATATGCGTATATCTTTTAAAGGATAATTACATCTTAATAGTGCAGTTTCTATAAGCCTAGCATTTTTGTTAGCTCCAGCTGCATAGCCAATAATTTCTCTATTATATAAATCTATTATGGTACATACATAGTTCCATTTGTTACCCACTCTTACATAGGTAAGATCGCTAACAGCTACTTCTAGCTTTGTCCTGTTATCAAACTCTCTATCTACTATGTTTGGAGTTGATGCCTCATTACAATTAGTAGTATGAGCTTTATATTGAGCTACTGTATAGTTAGATACAAGACCATTTTCCTTCATTATTCTAGATATCCTTCTTCTGGAAACTTTGTATCCTAGTTTATCTAACTTGACTTTAATTTTTCTTGTACCGTAGTTGTTTTTACTACTCTTGAAGATGCTTTTAATGTGGTTTGTAATTGTTAGATCTTTACTATTAGATGTAGAATTGTTTTTATTCAAGTGATAATATACTAAACTTTTTGGAACCTCTAAAAATTCACACATAGCATTAATACTGTATTTCTCTCTATTAGAAATAATACGGTCTATTTTTTGCCGAGTAGTAGTGTTGCTTTTATGGCAATTTATTACCATAGTGGAACTTATCCTTTAGGGCAAATATCATTCTCCATTTCAAGTTGTTTTATTTTTTTCCTAAGCTCAATTAATTCTTTTTCTTCTTTAGTCCTATTATCATCAACTTTAAAAGAAGTGGATTTATTATATCTTATTACCCATGTCCTAATGGTAGGGGCAGCTACACCAATAACAATTTTCTTTTTATTTCAATTCCTTTTCTTAAAAAAATATTTAACTAAACTTAGATTTTTTGAAGTTTAATACCATATTGAGTTACTTATATAACTTGTACTTTCGACTACAGCTCCATCTACATAGACATATCCGTAGAAAACATATCTATAGCTATATCCACTTTCTATATACCACTCTTTTGTTAGCGTAATACTGGTTCCATCAATACTTTTTGTCCAGTTCTTTACATTTTTCCAGCTACCATCTTTCTTTGTACTGATGTAAATATCCTGTAACCCTAACTTCTTCTGAGTTGTATGTATATAAATACGAGGGCATCTGTGATTTTACATAATCGAAATTCTCCTATTAACATAAGTTATAGTTTGTTTTTATATTTATTGTACAGAAATATTCATACCTAGATTTTATTATATTAAATTGATGTATGATTGTTAAAATGGGTTATAAGCATAAGAAACACATAAAGCTATTCTTTATCGTCTTCAAGTATTTTATCAATTTTATCTCGTAAATCAATATACATATATAATACTAAAGCTACTATTACCGAGCCATAAACTACTATACCCATCTCAGAACCTAATCCTATTATCATGACTCCTACAAACAAAGAAAGAAAAAAAATACTCAAAAAAAATGACATAACTTACCCCCTCATATTATTTATTTAATATACTATCAATAAGACAAGTATTCAACTTTAATGAATACTTGTCTATATGTATAAATTAATTACTAGAAATTGTATGTGTCAACGTAGGAATCTGCTGTCTCTACTCCAATTTCAAAAGAAATACTTGGAGCTCCATATGTAATTCCAATTGAAGATATATTAAATATTGAATGTCCATATTTTGCTGCTAGTTGAACATTATTATGTTCATGTTCATAGCAAACTAAAGTAAAACTACCTCTTCCGCTTTTTGCCCACTCAGTCACAGGTGGAACTCCTCGTATCATATTAAAATCAAATCCAACTCCATTTGTCCCAGGAGATATTTCACCTATCATATCATCTGAAAAATCCACAGTTTCTATAATGCTTGTTCCTATTGCATAATCAATTTCCGCTTGAACTGTATCTTCATGACAAATATAATCTCCACTCCATGAGAAACCAACTGCATCGTTAAAGGTGAAAATTGGTTTTTGAGTCCAGTTCCAAGAGAAAGATATGTTAATCACAGTTCCATTACTATTAACTGTTGTTCCATCCACATCATGTATTATCGTTACTTCCGCAGAAGATAATAACAAAACTTCTTCTGGAATAACATCATAACTATCCAACGATTTCAGTAATTTAATTTGTGAATCAGTATATCCAAGTTTTAACAATTCATGATAACTATTGTTACTCCTTTTCTTTAATTCTTGAATGTAATTTAAATCTTTTATATGATTTATTTCAGTCTCATCATATCCTAATTTTTCTAATTCAGCGAAGCTTCTGTTTTTTACATTTTTAATCATTTCATATTCATTTACTGTAACATGACTTCCCGTTATACCTTCAAAATCAACCGAATAAGCAAATGATGTCATGCTAAATAATAAAGTTAAAACCATTATTAAACTAATTATTTTTTTCATTTTAATCCTCC
>DPPH01000133.1 GCA_003539375.1 Clostridiales bacterium | reverse complement strand
GGTATGGAATTCAGTTATGGATTTATTTGATCAAATTATAACTATATCCGGTGGAAGTAAAATCAAAATTAATGAATTAAAAAATATAATAGAATCAGGTCTATTAGAATATGAAGTAGGGGTACTCCCAACAAAACTCGATTCTATAACAGTTGGTAATTTAGAAAGGACAAAATTTGGAAGCAAAAGTTCCCTATATTTGGTAGGTGTAAACGATGGATATATACCTAAGACTTATGAAGATAACGGGATATTAGTAGATGAAGAAAAAGATATCTTAAAGAAAAAAGGACTTGAATTAAAAAATTCAGACTACATGGTAGATTCAGAAAAACATAATTTTTATAATGTTTTAAGTAGAGGAAAAGAAAAAATTTACTTCAGTTATTCTTTAGGGGATTATGATGGGTCTAGTTTAGTTAGGTCTTCTTATATAGATAAAATAAAAGAAATATTTCCAAATTTAGAAATAATAAGTAGTATAAATACTTTAGAAGATGACAAAATTCATGGAAGAAAGAAACCTGCATTAAATCAAATAATAAACAAGATTACAAAAGATGAAAACATTGAAAATCTAGATAAAATTTATAAAGAAGGTCTTAAGTGGTTTCTGATTAATTACGACAATTTCGAGAATTATTTAGAAGAGGGATTTCTTTATACAAACAATAAAGAATATATAGAAGAAGATTATATAGATAAACTTTATGATAACCCTTTAAATTTAAGTCCTTACAGACTTGAAAGTTTTGCTCAATGTCCGTTCAAATTTTTTGTTGAGTATGGTTTAGCACCTGAAGAAAGAAGAGAATACGAAGTTGATAGTAGAGATATAGGAAAAATATATCATAGGTCAATGGAAAAATTTACAAAAGAAATTATTAATAATAAAGAAGAGTTTCTAGAATTAGATAAGGGTATTCAAATAATGGAAAAATCTTTAGATGAGGCCCTTGAAGAAGAGAAGGTAAACAGCAGTCCAATTGACTATAATTATAGAAATAAATACATAAAGAAAAAGATTAAAAGAGTTGGAATAGAGACAGCTAAAGGTATAGTAGAGCAATTAAATAGAAGCGACTTTAAACCTAAGTATCAAGAGATTAGTTTTAGTGAAGAATCAGCATTAAAACCTATTGAAATGATTTTAAAAGACAACAGGATATTAAAGATAAATGGAAGAATTGATAGGGTCGATATACTTAGTTTCAATAATAATAATTATGTAAACATAATAGACTATAAATCAAAAGACCAATCAATTGATATCACAGCCTTGGCTAATGGCATGGAGCTGCAGCTTTTTATCTATTTAAATGCCTTAATAGACAATTCTGAAGAAATAACAGGAAAACCATCTGATATAGGTGGAGTGTTTTATTTTAGCATTTTACTTCCATGGATAGATGGAGATAAGCACAAAGACAAAGATTCAATAGAAAAAGAACTTCTTAAAGAGTATAAAATGGAAGGATATTTCTTAGAGGATAAAGAATTAATTAAAAAACTTGATAAAAAGATAGAAGAAGAAAGAGAATCCACTGTAGCAAAAATAAAAATAAATAAAAATGGATCAATAAGTAAAAGCTCTCAAACATTGACTAGAGAAGCTTACAAAGGTTTATTAAAATACGTAAATGACAAAGTATTAGAAATAGGAAAAGAAATTATATCTGGAAAGATACTAATAGAACCCTTCAAGAGAAACCAAAACATTCCATGTAAATGGTGCTCCTATATAGATATATGTCAATTTGATAAAACTATGCCTGATAATAAATACAAAGTTATAAAAAAAGTTGATAAAAAAGATTTTGAAAATATTCTTGAAAAGATAGGTGAAGAACATGATAAACTGGACTGATGAACAAAAAACTGCAATCATAAATAAAGATAAAAACCTTCTAGTTTCTGCAGCTGCTGGTTCAGGAAAGACGGCAGTATTAGTTGAGAGAATAATAGATACTTTAATAGGAAAAAAAATAAATATCGATGAGTTTTTAATAGTTACTTTTACTAATGCTGCAGCGAGGGATATGAAAAAGAAAATACAAGAAAGTCTAATAAGAAGATTGGATGCTGATATATCAGGAAAATACAACATAAGAAAGCAGATATATTTGCTAAATATCAGCAGCATATCTACCATCCATGCTTTTTGCACAAAAATAATAAGGAAGTATTATTATTTTTTAGATATAGATCCCAACTTTTCTATAAGTAGCATTGAAGAAAATGAAATACTTTTCAACGAAGCATTGGAAGAAGTACTAGAAAAAAGTTATGAAGATAACTCTATAGAGTTTCAAACTTTAGTTGACAATTATAGTGAAACTCGTGGCGATAGCATGTTAGAAAAATTAATAAAGGATACTTATTCAAGCATACAGAGTTTTTCTTACCCCTTAAAATGGCTGGAAGAATCAGTAGATTTACTGAGAGATGATGATTCTGAAAATCTTTGGCTTAAAATAATAAAAGAAGATATCTACAAGCTTTTAAAAGACGGAGAGAATATAATCAACGATATGGAAAGAATTCTCGATTACGAAGGTCCTGCTTCAGACTACATAGATAACTTAAAAAGCGATAAAGATATAATTCAAAATCTAAAAAAGTTCCTATATGAAGATATGAACAAATTTATAAATTATTTCAATAATATAAGCTATAAAGGATTGCCTAGAATTCCAAAAAAGAAACAGGATGAAATATGTAGTATTTATAAAGAAAAAAGAGACCTATTTAAAAAATTAGTATCAGAAATAGAGAAGATTATTCCTAAGGATGATCTAGATACTGCTATGAAATTAACTAAAGAGTCTTCTATTCCAATGAAGGGATTATTAGAAGTAATACAGAAAGTAGATATTCGATTTAAAGAATTAAAAAATGATAGAGGATTACTAGATTTTAATGATTTAGAACACTATGCTTTAGAATTGCTGGATTATGAAGAAGTATCAAATTATTATAAAAGTAAGTATAAATACATATATATTGATGAATATCAGGATAGCAATGAAGTTCAAGAAACTATTATACAGAGAATAAAAAGAATAAACAACTTATTTATGGTTGGAGATGTAAAACAAAGTATATATAGATTTAGACAGGCAGATCCTACTATTTTTATGAATAGGTTAGAAAGTTATAAAAGTAAAGAATCAGATAATAATATGATAGTTAATTTGAATAAAAACTTTAGGAGTAGGTTAGAAATACTAAACTGTATAAATTATTTATTTAAAAATATAATGTCTAAGGATCTAGGTGAAATAGACTATGATGGTTCAAATTATCTATACGAAGGTATAGAGTTTGAAAGAAATGAATTGTCCAGTAATGTAGAATTAAATATTTTTAATAAAAAAGTAGATGATGAAGAAGATATAGAGGAAGAGCTCTTAGATTTACGAGACATAGAATTAGAGGCGAAAATAACAGCTGAAAGAATAAAAGAATTAATAGGAAGCAAAACATATTCAAGAGAAGAAGGTTGGAGAGAAGTTACTTATAAGGACATAGTGATACTTTTAAGAGCTACGAAAGGAGCTCAGGAAGTATATGATGAAATTTTCACTAAAGAAAATATCCCCTTATATTCAGATAGTAACGAAGGTTATTTTGATACAGTAGAAATAAAAATAATAATAAATCTATTGAAACTTATAGACAATTTTAAACAAGATATACCCCTCATGAGCGTTATGAGATCAATGATAGGTGGATTTTCAATAGAGGAAATGATAGAAATAAGAAGGACCTATAAAAAAATCCCTTACAATGAAAGTGTAAAAAAATACTGTAGAGAAAATGAAAACAGCCTGTCAAATAAAATAAATGAACTAATATCTAAGGTAGATAAATGGAGAGATGAGAGTAGGCACACATCTTTAAATAAGTTAATATGGAATATATTAATTGAAACAAATTACTATTACTTCTCTGGGATGCTTCCAAAAGGTAAAATAAGACAGGGGAATTTAAAATTATTAGTTGATAAGGCCTATAATTTTGAAAGAACAAAGTTAAGTGGATTAGTTAAGTTTTTACAGTATATCGACAAAGTAAAATCATCCTCTAAAGATATGGGAAGTGCTAGAGTTTTAGGAGAAAATGACAATGTAGTAAGACTTATGAGCATTCATAAAAGTAAAGGATTGGAGTTTCCAATAGTAATAATACCAGGACTTAATAGAAGGTTTAATCTAAGCAACAGCAGTAAAAATATAATAATTCATGGTAAATGCAGATTAGCCCCAAAGTACTTCAATATAGAGAAGAAGATAACAAAGGAGACCCTACCAAGACTAGCAGCTAAGTCGATACTAAAAAAAGAAGACCTATCGGAAGAAATGAGAGTTCTTTATGTAGGTATGACGAGAGCTATAGATAAATTAGTGCTGATAGGCACGGTTAAAAATATTGAAAACAAGAAAGAAAAGTGGAAAAGCGGCCTTGATTACTATAGTTTATATTCATCAATTAGTTATTTAGATTGGATTGGGAAAGCACTTTACGGACATAAAGACGGAGAAATTTTAAGAGATGAAGATATTTTTGAAAATATTAAAGATGAGTTTAATTCAAACTGGAAAATAAAAATACTTGAGTATGATTATTTCCAAGAAAAAGAAGATAATCCGTCAAGAAGAGAACAAATTTTAAAAGATATTATTAGCTTAAAAAATAATAGGGAAATTAAATTAGATAAGTTAGATAAATTAATGAAATGGGAGTATCCTTATAAGGATATAAAGGAAGTACCTCCAAAAGTATCCGTAACAGAGTTGAATAAATTACGCACACAAAACTATGAAGATAGTAAATATAGTATACCAAACATATCAAATTTACCTACATTTAAAGAAAAAAGTTCTGATTTTACCGGTCAGGAAATTGGTACAATAACTCACTTCGTAATGCAGATGATCAGGCTAAAAAAAGAAATTGATGATGTGTATGTTGAAGATGAATTAAGTAGGATGGTTATTAAAAAACAATTAACAGAAGAAGAAGCAGAGGTAGTGGATGTAAAAAAAATTACAAGATTTTATAATTCTGAAATAGGAAAAAGGATGTTATCTTCTAAAAAAGTTTTTAGAGAAGAACCATTTATTATAAAAAAAGAATCTTCAGAAATAAGCAAGAAGTTTACAGGTTCTAAACAGAGCGTCCTTGTGCAGGGAGTTATAGATTGTTATTTTCAAGAAGATGATGAAATTGTTTTAATAGACTATAAGACTGATAGCTTGTATAATAAAAAAACTGAGGACATATTAAATATATATAAGGATCAAATTAAGGAGTATAGGTTAGCTTTAGAAACATTAACTGAGAAAAAGGTCAAAGAAAGTTATATTTACCTGTTATCTGCCGATAAGTTGATAAATGTAGAATAAATATAAAATTTATAGTTTGAAATATGGATAAAATCAATGTATAATTAGTTTAAGAATACCTGCGGTGTTCGAGATCCAAGTAATTCAACCGACATTTTGAGTAAGGGAGTTCGGAGTTTCTCTAGGGATGGAATGCCTGTTTAACAGGACTTCAAAACTGGAGAACAGAACACCCACCTGCAAACCAGCGGGCGTGAATTAGAAGGATTACGGCACTGTGGGTTTTAATTTTTCAAGGAGGATGTAATGTACGACTTTCATATACATTCTATATATTCAAATGATTGTAAATATGAATTAGAAGAAATGATAAAAAGTGCTGTGGCTAAAAAACTAAAGATAGTATACTGCTGCGACCATTTTGATGTTCATAGTGAACCCCACAAAGATTTAATTTTTAACGTAGAAGAGTACTGGAAAGAAATAAAAAGAGTAAACAAAAAATATGATGATGTAGAAGTACTATCAGGAATAGAAATGAACATAGACTTAAGTTCTATTGTAAGAGTCGAAAATGTTATTGATTTAAAAAACTTTGACCTGGTGATATTATCTTTTCATAGAATAAATAATATTTTTTTAAATGAGATAGATTACAACGAAATCAGTATAGATAAAAACATATATAGAGAATACTATTTTCAAATTTTAGAAGTAATAAAAAAATATAAAGATTATGACGTCTTGGGACACCTTGATTATATAGATAGGTTTGGACCGGATATTAAATTTGCTTATTACAAAGATATAGTTGCAGATATTTTAAAGATATTAATAAAAGATGGCAAGAGTCTAGAAGTAAGTACTTCGGGATTTAGTCATAGAGTAGCAAGACAGTATCCAAAAAAGGAAATTTTAACTCTGTATAAAAAACTTGGTGGCAAAAATATAATAGTAGGTTCTGATGCTCACTATCCTGATCATGTAGGCTTTAATTGTAAAAATGCCATTAATTATATAAAAAAATTAGGATTTGAAAATATTTCAGTTTATAGAAAAAGAGGAATGCAAAAAATTAAAATATAGAAGGATAAATTATGATTAATATTTTACTTAAGATATTTATTTTATCTATTATAGGAGCTAGTATAGGGTATGTAACAAATGTAAT
>DPPH01000069.1 GCA_003539375.1 Clostridiales bacterium | reverse complement strand
AATTACTGTGAATAATTCAGGTTAATTGAATTTTCCCTAATGAATATACCTCAAAATGCGGAAAAAATCATTAATAATATTATGAAACAAGGCTACAGACCAATAATTGCCCATCCCGAGAGGATAAATTCTGTAGTTAGCAATCCAGATAGTATTATACCTTTCATAGAAATGGGTTGTCTTACCCAAATCACAAGCGGTAGCATCTTAGGTCTTTTTGGCTCGAAAATCAAAAAAACTGCAGAAGAAATGATAGTAAAAAACATGGCATATATAATAGCTTCTGATGGTCATAATACAAAAGTTAGAAAACCTAAAATAAGTAAAGCATATAAAAGGATTACTGAACTAACTGATGATGAAAATGTTAAAGAAATGAAAAAAAGAACCCTGCAAATCATAAACAATGAAGATATGGAATATATAGAACCAAATATCGGTAAAAAGAAAAAATCACTTTTATCTAAGATCTTTAACAAAAAAACATAATCTCTGTTTATTATTGACCGGGAAAATTATAAATGATACAGTTTATTTAAGAATTTATATTCGAATCAATCAGAATTATGATATTAATATTTAATTCTAAAAAACATGACAAGGAGATAAGAATGGAAGAAAAGCAAAATCAAATGATGCAGGAATACGACGAAATCAGTTTAAAAGAACTTATACTTAATATATGGAATGAAAGAATTCTTATTATAATTATCACAGTGGCCGTATTTGCTGCAGCAGTGTTTTATACCTTTGTAGTAGCTACACCTATATACAAGGCAGAAACAGAACTTCTTATTAAGGAACCGACTTCAGTTGAGACAAGATATGGTATCTACACATTTCCATCAGAAAACATCAACGACTATATCCAGTATATCAACAGCAATGCCGTAATAGATAGGGTGATAAAAAAAGAAGGTCTAGATCAAATAGGTGAAAGAGGCATGTCAAATACTTCTTTTAGAGACAAAACAAGTATCTCCAATGAAGAAGAATCAAATAGATTTGCAGTAGCTTTCAAGTACAGCGATCCAGACTTGACATACCAGGTAAATAGCAGTCTTGTAGATACATACATAAAGACCATAAGAATGAAATATAAAGAAAATGCAGTTGACCAATTCATATACGACTATGAAGTACAATTAGACAATTTACAAAACAGTATAGAAAGAGAAGAGAAAATAATGGAAGACACTAAAGAACTATTAGACTCCATTACTCCTATATACACACTGCAAAAACTTCTATTCTCTGATCCAGAAGCAGCGGCAGCCTATGCTGAAGAATTCAACTTAAACATATCAGACATATCTGAAAATGTTATGACCCAGGAGTATGTAAATGATAACTACTTCTCCATAGAATCAAAATACTTAGATACTAAAACTAATCTAATATCTATGAGAGAGTCTCTAGAAAGAAAGCAGAAATTTTACGACGAACTCCTAGAAGAAAAAGAGCTAATAAACCAATATAAAAACACCGAGGAAGAAGAAAAAATCCTCAACGGCAAAATGGACGTAATGAGAGACAACATACTAATAGTATCTGAAGCATACACTCCAATAAACCCAGAATCACCAAATAAACTTCTAAACCTTGCTATAGGCTTAGTATTGGGACTAATGCTTGGTGTATTTGCAGGACTATTTAAAGCATACTGGAAAAACAGCTGATAACAATAGCGAAACAATAGAACAACAATGGCTCAACTATCGCTTAATTATCGTTCAAAAGAGGAGACAGAATGTTTGCATTTCAGAGATTAAAAATATATCAATTGTCAAAAGAGTTAGTTTTATATAATTATAATTTAGTTAAGAAATTTCCTAGAGAAGAAAAATATGCACTTGTTCAACAAATGAATAGAGCTGCAGTATCAATACCATCAAATATTGCAGAAGGAACAAGCAGAAGAACCAATAAAGATAAAGCTCACTTTATAAATATATCCTACGGCTCTTTAATGGAACTAATATGTCAAATGGAAATAGCATTAGAATTAAATTATATAACTGATAATGAATTTGATAAATTTTCAAAATTAGCGAGAAATTTATCAGTAAAGATGAGTAATTTTCAAAAATCAATCACTTAACTATGGTTTTGCTATTGCTTAACTATTGCTTAACTATCGCTTAACTATCGTTCTACAATCGTTTAACTATCGTTCATAATCGGGGGAATAACAATGGAAAAAAGAATCAGACAAATACTACTACTAATAGCAGACGCAGTACTCATAAACCTATCCTTCTGGTTTGCACTAATGATCAGATTTGAAGGAACTACAGGACTGCTCAATAGCCAGGCAGGTCAATACATAAGTGTATATATGGATGTATTCATCTATGTAACAGCTGTAAAAATAGTAGTTTTTTATATATTTAAAATGTATTCAAGTTTATGGAGATACGCCAGCATAGAAGAACTTATGCAGGTAGTATTTGCATCCTTGGTAGCTACTATGGCGACAGTATCCCTGCTTACAGCTATGCAGCTTATGATGCCAAGAAGCATATACATACTTACTGCCCTTATAGACATAGTGCTGGTAGGTGGTGTGAGATTCTTCTATAGGTACTTAAGAAGAGCCCGCAGACCATCCTTTTACTCAAATAAAAACGGTAGAAAAAACGTCCTGGTAATAGGTGGAGGAGAAGCCGGATCTTTACTTATAAAAGAATACAAATCCAATCCAGAAGCAGACTCCATACCAGTAGCAATACTAGACGATGATAAAACAAAACAAGGTATGGAACTTAACGGAGTAAAAATAGTTGGTACAACCGATGATTTTGTAAAAGTATCAGAAAAATACGAAATAGATGAAGCCGTAATAGCCATACCCTCAGCAGACAGAGATACAATCAAAAAAATCCTGGACACTGCAAAAGAAACTAGAGTTAAAATGAGGACACTACCAAGCATATATAATCTTGCAGATGGTAAGGTGAAGATAAGCGAAATAAGAGACGTAAGCATAGAAGACCTCCTAGGTAGAGATGAAGTAAATCTTCATGTAGGAGACTTGGAAAAATTAATAACAGACAAATCCATTTTAGTTACCGGTGGTGGAGGTTCTATAGGTTCTGAACTCTGCAGACAGATATGCAGGTTCAACCCAAACCGACTAAACATAGTAGACGTATATGAAAACCACGCTTATCAGCTGGAGCTGGATTTGAAAAAGCAGTACCCAAATATTGAAATAAACCTAATTATAGCATCCGTAAGAGATCCGGAAAGACTTGATGAAGTATTTAATAAATATAAACCTCAGGTAGTATTTCATGCAGCAGCCCATAAGCACGTACCTATAATGGAAAACAACCCTAAGGAAGCAATAAAAAACAACGTAATGGGTACCTACAATATGGTAAATGTATCAAAAAAACACAATATAGAAAAATTTGTAATGATATCTACAGATAAAGCAGTAAACCCTACAAACGTAATGGGTGCAACTAAAAGAATATCTGAAATGATAGTACAAAGTCAAAAAGGAAAAAGCTCCACAGAGTTTGTAGCTGTAAGATTTGGAAATGTATTAGGAAGCAGCGGAAGTGTCATACCTTTATTTAAAAAACAGATAAAAGAAGGTGGGCCGGTAACCATCACCCACGAAGACATCATAAGATACTTCATGACCATACCTGAAGCCGCACAGCTTGTACTACAGGCAGGAGCCATAGCAAAGGGAGGAGAAATCTTCATCCTGGACATGGGAGAACCTGTAAAAATACTGGACCTAGCGAAAAACTTGATACACTTATCTGGGTTTAAACCCTACGAAGATATTCCTATAGAGATTACCGGGCTGAGACCGGGAGAAAAACTATATGAAGAACTTCTTTTAGATAAAGACAACAATATAGCTACAAAACACGAAAAGATATTTATAGAAAAGCCTGAAGAAATTCATGAAGAAAAGATAAAGAACTTCTTGGTAGATATCAACGAAAAACTCCCAGGTATGGAAGACCAGCAAGTAAAAGAAGAGATAAGAAAAATTGTACCTACATATAAATGTTATGAAGAGTAAAAACATAACGATAGCTTAACAATGGTTCAACGATAGTTATGATGTTGTCATTCTGAAACTAGACCTGAAAACTTACTTATGAAGAATCAAAAAGGTAGCTTTATAGCTGCCTTTTTAAATATTGTATTAGAAGAATACTAGTTGACAATAGTACAATTTTTTTATACAATTATATTGTTCAATTTATGAACTAATTAACTTGATTCATTTAAAAAGAGGAGAGAATCGTAGTGCAAAAAAATAACTTATTTTCAGATAATGAATACCGGCTTATGGCCGAGATTTCAGAAAATGAAAATATTACCCAGCGTGAGCTATCACAAAACCTGGACATATCACTAGGTAGCGTAAATATATTAATTAAGAAGATGATTAAAGAAGGCTTGATTAAAATGAATCAAGTTTCCAAACGGCAGGTTTTTTATATGCTTACACCAGCAGGTATTATGGAAAAAGCAAAGAAAACAAGCAGATATATAAAAGTGCACTACAATGCAATCAATCAAACAAAAGAAAAAATTAAAACATTTATAGAAAATTTAGATAAAGAATATAAAAGAATATATGTTGTAATTTTAGAAGACGAAATGAACCAGGTGCTACGAACAGCCTTAAATGAATATATAGATAAACAAAGAGATACTAAAATACAAATATTAGATATTAATAAAGAAACAGAAATAGAAGACAATAAATTTACAGCCTTATTATATCTAGCAGAAGACGAAAAAAACATATTTCAATACAAAAATAAATCAAAAGTAGACAAAATAAATTTGCTAAAAATAATATAAACATTTCTTAATATAGAAGAACCGAAAAATAGAAATTTAACCTTTAAATCTGCATGTAAATTTGATACAATAGATGATGCAGAAAAACAAATGACAATGTCTTAAAGCAGAAAGTTGGCTAGTTGGACAGTAG
>DPPH01000091.1:10250-11917 GCA_003539375.1 Clostridiales bacterium | reverse complement strand
AAAATTGATGAAAAGGACATAATTACAGACGTTAAATTCCTTACCTTTGGATGCGGCTCTGCTATTGCATCATCTAGTATGGCTACAGAACTCATCAAGGGTAAAAGTGTAGATGAAGCTGTAGCTCTTACAAATAAAGCTGTAGTTGAAGCCCTAGGTGGATTACCAAAAGCAAAAGTACACTGTTCAGTACTAGCAGAACAGGCTGTAAAATCAGCACTTTACGATTACTCACAAAAAACCGGAAAGCAGATCAAAGGCATAGAAAATTACAAGCCTGAGGATCCTCATGAGCATTAAAAAAGAAAAAGTTTTACTTGGTATGAGCGGCGGTATTGACAGTACCGCTGCTGCTGTTATATTGATGGAACAAGGATACCAGGTAGTAGGAGCAACTTTTAAGGTTATTGACAATGAGAAAACCGACCAAACAATAAAAGATGCCCAGAAAGCCTGTGAAAAACTTGGAATTGAACACCATGTTTTAGACTATATAGATACTTTTGAAGAAACTGTAATCAGTGATTTTGTAGACAAGTATAAAAAGGGAAGAACACCAAATCCCTGCGTAAAGTGCAATAAAGAAATTAAATACGATGAATTTTTAAAATCAGCAGAAAAACTAGGTATACATAAGATAGCAACGGGACAGTACGGACGTATTGTAGGGGAAGATGGAAACTACTATGTTAAAAAATCAGTTAACGAGAAGAAAGACCAGAGCTACTACCTCTATAATATAAAATATGTAAACTTAAAAAATATACTCCTACCTATAGGAGAGTTAGACAGCAAATCAGAAGCTAGGGAAATAGCTTCAAAAAGCGGTATAGACTTTCATAGTAAGGCAGAAAGTCAGGACATATGCTTTATAAAAGATGGTAACTACCAGGAATTTTTAAAAAACTATATAGACCAAAACCTCGAAGGTAATTTCATAGATACTGAAGGAAATACACTGGGAAAACATAAGGGTATACAAAACTATACCGTAGGCCAAAGAAAAGGATTAGGTATAGCATTAGGAGAACCCCACTACGTTATAGACATTAACTATCAGACAAAGGATATTACCCTAGGTTTAAAAGAAGATTTATACAGCAGTGAGTGTATTTTAAGAGAATTTAATATACTGCATCCTGATATAGATTTGGAAAATGAAGAATTCAATGCAAAGGTTAGATACTCCCATAAAGAAGAAAAAATAACTATAAAAAAAGATGGGGATAATTTAATAATAAAATTCAAAAACCCTGTAAGAGCAATTACTTTAGGACAGTCACTGGTATTTTATAAGGAAGACTATCTAGTCGGTGGAGGAATAATAGATAAGTAGCCCTTACATGTATTGACAAATGCATATCCTTTAATTATAATTTTAGTAATGCTCGTCTTATATAAGGCGAGTTTAAATTTTTACGGGAGGAAACAATGAAAGATTATTCTGTTAGTTCAATTAGAAATAAATATATAGATTTTTTTAAAGAAAAAGGACATTTGCACCTTCACAGCTTTCCATTAATACCTAAAAACGACGACAGTCTCCTGCTTATAAATGCAGGAATGGCGCCTTTAAAGAAGTATTTTACGGGAAGCGAGACCCCACCTAGCCCTAGAGTCGTTACATGTCAAAAATGTCTTAGAACGGGAGATATTGATAATGTAGG
>DPPH01000091.1:0-9970 GCA_003539375.1 Clostridiales bacterium | reverse complement strand
GATTACTTCAAAAAAGAAGCAATTACCTGGGGATGGGAGTTTATGACGGAGGTTATGGAAATTGATAAGGACAAGCTGTGGGTCTCTGTATATCACGAGGACGACGAAGCTTACGATATATGGGCTGACGAAGTTAGAGTACCTAAAGAAAGAATAGTAAAACTTGGTAAAGAAGATAACTTTTGGGAACTGGAAGTAGGACCAAGTGGACCTTGCTCTGAAATATACTACGATAGAGGGGAAAAATACGGATGCGGTTTAGATGACTGTAAACCTGGATGCGAATGTGATAGGTATGTAGAAGTATGGAACCTAGTTTTCACCCAGTACGATAAAGATAGTGAAGGAAACTACAACCCACTACCAAATCCTAATATAGATACGGGGTTAGGTCTTGAAAGAATGGCAGTAGTTCTCCAGGATAAGGAAAATGTATTTGAAGTAGAACCTTTCTTTTCTTTAATTAAAGAACTGGAGAAACTAAGCGGTCAAAAGTACAATGCACAAAATGATTTAGATATTTCCTTTAGAATAGTTAGCGACCATATAAGAGCTGTAACCTTTTTAATAGCTGATGGAGTTATGCCTTCAAATGAAGGTAGGGGATACGTTTTAAGAAGACTTCTAAGAAGAGCTTCAAGACACTGTAAACTTCTAGGTATAAAAGGTAATAAACTTAAAGAACTATCTAAACTTACTGTAAAATTATGGAACGAACCTTATCCAGAGCTTGAAGAAGCTAAGGATAATATATATAAAACTGTAGAAATAGAAGAAGAAAAATTCCAGCAAACAATAAACCAGGGACTTAATATACTAAGTGAATATATTAATAAGGCAGTAGAAAAAGGAGAAGATAGAATTACGGGAGAAATTACCTTCAAACTTTACGATACCTATGGATTCCCTTATGAATTAACAGAAGAAATATTAAAAGAAAAAAATCTATCTACAGATAGAATTGAATTTGACAAGCTTATGGAACAGCAAAAAGAAGAAGCAAGAAAAGCTAGAACTAGTCAAAAAGGATCTATTTGGGATTCTTCTAATTTAATGGTAAGAGACATCAAGGCCACAGAATTTAAAGGATACCACCAGGATTCTATAACTTCTAAAATCACGGCTCTATTTGATGAAAATGGTAATAGGGTAGACCAATTAAAATACAAAGGATACCTTGTTACTGAAGAAACTGTTTTTTATCCTGAAGGGGGAGGACAGATAGGAGATAAGGGTACTTTAGAGTTAAATAATTCAAAATCAGAAATTATAGATACCATTAAAAAAAGTAATGTTATACTCCACCTAGTTGATGGTATAAAAGACACATTAAAAGTTGGAGAGGAAGTAGAATTAAAAATTAATACAAAACTTAGAAGAAGAGCAGAAGCAAACCATACATCTACTCATATACTTCATAAAGTACTGAGAGAAGAATTAGGAGACCATGTAAAGCAAAACGGTTCTTATGTAGATGACAAAAGACTTAGATTCGACTTTACCCACTTTAATGCTATAAGTCCTAATGCTATTAAAAATATTGAAAGTAGAGTAAATGAAATAGTATTTAGCAGCAAAGAAGTAAAAGAACACTTTATGACATTAAAGGAAGCTAAAAACCAGGATATAGTGGCTTTATTTGACTCTAAATACTCGGATGACGTTAGGGTTATAGAAGTAGATGATTTTAGTAAAGAACTTTGCGGTGGTACCCATGTAGATAATACTTCTAAAATTGGTTTATTTAAAATTATCGGTGAATCAAGTGTCGCTTCTGGAGTAAGAAGAATAGAAGCTATTACTTCTGATAAGGCTTTAGAGTATTTAAATGAAAAAGAAGATTACCTACAGGAGATAAGTGTAGAACTAAAAACTAAAGAAGATAATATTTTAGATAGGATAAAATCTTTAAATGAAGAATTAAAGGAAAAAGAAAAGGAAATAGAAAAATACAAGAATGAATTAATTAAAGATAATTTTTCCCAGTATTTGGAAAACTATCAAGAAGTTAAGGGTACAAAATTATTCACTATTAAATTTAAAGATACGGATAACGACACTCTAAGGAATATTACAGATAGAATTAAAGATAAAGAAAGTAGTGCAGTAATTTTATTAGCAGCTCATAACGGCGACAAGGTAATTTTTGTTGCAGGAGTTTCAAAGGACAATATTTCTAAAGGTATAAAGGCTGGAGACCTTGTGAGAGAGGCAGCTAAGATTACAGGAGGCGGCGGTGGCGGTCGTCCAGATTTCGCACAAGCCGGTGGTAAAAAACCTGAAAAGATTGACGAAGCATTTAAAAAAGTATATGATATTTTAAAAGGATGAAATTATTTATATTCTTAATTTATTAATCGGGGTGATGTTATGAAGGACAACCAAACAACAAAATTCAACTTTAACATCGACAATGTAAATGAGGTAAGAGAACTTATTAAAACCGTTTACAGTGCTCTTGAAGAAAAGGGATACAATCCTGTAAGTCAAATGACGGGATACATTCTTTCGGGAGATCCAACCTACATTACCAGTCACAACAATGCAAGAAGTATAGTAATGAAGGTTGAAAGAGACGAGTTGGTGGAAGAAATACTTAATCATTATATTAAAAGCTTGCAAGACGAATAAAATATGTTTAAGGAAGATATTTTCAACAAGGTATCTAGAATTTGCTACGGTACCTTGTCTTTAAGCAAACTTCAAAGCAGTCTCTCTACTAAAGAAAAATTATACCTTCTAAATTACGCCTATAATTTAGGTATAAACTTTTACGATACTGCAGAGCTCTACGACAATTACAATCTTTTAAAAGAATTTTTAAAAGTTAAAACAAGAGAAGAAGTTTTTATATCTACAAAATCCTATTCATATGATAAAATAACTGCAGAGAAAAGTCTTGAAAAAGCCCTAAAAGAAATGAATACAGACTACATAGATATCTTCATGCTTCACGAACAGGAGGGTATTAATACCTTCAAAGGACACTACGAAGCTGTTAGGTACTTTTTAGGATGTAAAGATAAGGGAATTATTAAAAAATTCGGAATATCCACACATTTCATTAAAGGTGTAGAAGAAGTAGTAGATTTAGAAGAAATAGATGTAATTCACCCGATTATAAATAAAGATGGTATCGGTATAGCCGACGGCAGCAGATACCAGATGGAAGAAAGCATAAAAAAAGCCAAATCTAAAAATAAATTTATACTTAGTATGAAGCCTCTAGGTGGTGGACACCTAGGCACCAGGCCTGTAGAAGCCCTAAATTACATTAAAAATTTAGATTATATTGATTCTATAGCTCTTGGTATGAGGTATAAAGAAGAAATTGATTTCAACTTTAATCTACTGGTGAAAGACAATATTTTAAAGGACGAATTAAATAATATAAGCAAAAAAGAAAGAAAACTTAAGATAGCATATTGGTGCAAAGGGTGCGGAAAATGTGTTGAAAAATGCAACCAAAATGCTCTTGAGATAGTCAATGGCAAAGCAGGGGTAGATTTTGAAAAATGTACCTTGTGTAGCTATTGCGTTTCGGTATGCGAAGAATTTTGTATAAAAATAGTATAGGAGATGAGATGAAAGAAAGATACCTGGCACTGGATGTAGGTGAAAAGACCATAGGTTTAGCAGTAAGCGATCAATTAAATATTACTGCCCAAGGTCTAGACACTATATTCAGGCAGAGCTACAAAAAAGATTTTGAAGCTCTAAAAAAAGTCATAGAAGAATATGACGTTAATGTTTTAGTTGTAGGTTTACCTAGAAGACTAAACGGAGAAGTAGGAATCCAAGGAGAAAAAGTATTAAAATTTGTAGAAAAACTTAAAAGAGAAATACAAATAAAAGTTGAATTCCAAGATGAAAGAATGACTACAAAAATAGCGGAAAACACCCTTATACAGGGAAATGTTTCAAGAAAAAAAAGAAAAAAGGTTATCGATAAACTAGCAGCGGTAAATATACTGTCCGTTTATTTAGACAAGAGGAGTTAAAATGTCTGATATAGTAGAATTAATCAACGATGAAGGAAAAAAAGAAAAACTCATTCTACATACTGCATTTCATATAGACGATACTGAATACGCTGTATTAAGCTATCCAGATGAAGAAGAGGGTATGATTTACAGAGTAGACAGAGATGAGAAGGACATGCCTATATTCAATATAGTAGAAGATAGGGATGAGTTGCAGGAAGTCATAGATGTTTACGAAGGTATGGCTGAAGAATTATTATAGGGGAATTGTATGAATATATACATGGAAGATTTTAAAAAAAAATTAAATAAAGGCGGATACAAGATTACAAACCAGAGAAAAGTAATATTTGAAATTCTCTTAAAAAATTCAGGAGAGCATCTAAACCCGGAACAAATTTACGAACTAGTAAGAGAAGTAGATTCAGATATTGGAATTGCAACAGTTTACAGAACCACTAAGCTTTTTGAAGAAGTAGGTATTTTAAGTAAAGTATTATTTAATGATGGATGTGCCAGATACGAGATAGTATTGACAGAAGACGAATCTCACAGCCACCATCATTTGCTGTGCAACAACTGTGGGAAAATTATAGAAGTAAAAATGGACCTGCTTAACGAATTAGAAGAATTAATAGAAAAAGAGTACAATTTTGAAATACACAACCATAGTTTAAAATTCTACGGTTTGTGTAAGGACTGTAAAGAGGAGGAAACAAATGGCAGTTAACAAAGATAGAAAATTAAAGATAATTCCTTTAGGGGGATTAGGAGAAATAGGAAAGAATATTACATTGTTAGAATACAATGATGAGATAATAATTATAGATTGCGGATTGGCATTTCCAGAAGACGAAATGCTTGGAATTGATATAGTAATTCCAGATATAAGCTACTTAATTAAAAATCAGCACAAAATAAAAGGATTATTTGTAACCCACGGTCACGAGGACCATATCGGGGCAATACCATATTTATTAAAGAAGATACCAAATGTACCAATATATGGAACTAAGCTTCCAATGGGACTTTTGGCAAATAAATTTATAGAGCACAATCTACAGGAAACAAAACTAAACACAATAAATCACGGGAACAAAATAAAAGCAGGAGAAAACTTCAGAGTACACTTTATAAGAAGTAATCACAGCATCCCTGATTCTTCGGCTTTAGCAATTGAAACACCTATAGGAGTAGTATTCCACACGGGAGACTTTAAAATAGATCAAACTCCCATAAACGATATGCCTATAGACTTACAAACTATAGCAGAGTACGGTAAAAAAGGTGTATTAGTAGCTTTTTCAGATAGTACAAACGTTGAAAGACCGGGATACACTATGTCTGAAAAGACTGTTGGTGCTAAATTTATCGACATATTTAAAAGAGCAAAGAAAAGAATCATAGTAGCAACCTTCGCATCAAACATCCACAGGATACAGCAGATAATAGATGCAGCAGCTATTTACAATAGAAAGGTAGCTATTTCCGGAAGAAGTATGCACAACACTATAGATATAGCACAAAAAACCGGATTTATAGATATACCTGAAAACATACTTATTAATGCGAGAGACCTTGATAAATACAAGGATAACCAGATCGTCGTAATATCTACAGGAAGCCAGGGAGAAGCTATGGCAGCCCTGTCAAGAATGGCAGCTAACTCCCACAGACAGGTTAAGCTTAAAAAAGGAGATATGGTTATATTCTCTGCTAATCCAATACCGGGAAATGAAAAAACTGTTAGTTCAGTAATAAATAAACTTTATGAAAAAGAAGTAGAGGTTATTTACGAAGCACTACATGATGTTCACGTATCTGGACACGCGAGACAGGAAGAACTTAAGCTTATGCTGAATCTTCTTAATCCTAGATTCTTTATACCAGTACACGGTGAAAGAAGACACCTGCAGCTTCATGCAGAATTAGCTGAAGAAATGGGAATTCACCACAACAACACTATAGTAGGATATAACGGTGATATTATAGAAGTTACGGACAACTATATTAAGACCACATCTAAAGTTCAGTCTGGAAATATTTTAGTAGACGGACTTGGTATCGGAGATGTAGGTAATATAGTACTAAGAGATAGAAAAAATCTTTCGGAAAACGGACTAATAGTAGCTGTTGTAACTATAGAGAAAAAATCAGGAAAAATTGCAGCAGGTCCGGATATAATATCCAGAGGATTTGTTTACGTAAGAGAAAATGAAGACCTGATGGAAGAATCCAAGAAAGTTGTTCAAAAAGCACTGGATAAATGCTTCCAAAACAAAGAAAGAGATTGGTCTGCAATTAAAAACACAATAAGACAGGACTTAAACCAGTTCATATACAACGAAATCAAAAGAAATCCAATGATTTTACCTATAATAATGGAAATTTAACGGAGACAACCTATGAAAAAAATCCTGGTAGTATTGATTATATTAGTAGGCCTAGGTATAGGCTTTGTATATAACTTCTACAATGACAGCCTTACGCCGGTAGATAATGGTACTACTAAAATAATTACAATCGAACAGGGGGCAAGTTCCGATGAAATCGGAACTATTCTTCTTGAAAATAATTTAATAAAAAATCTAACAGTATACAAACTATACTTAAGACAAAGTAATTTAGGAAGTCAGCTTAAGGCAGGAGACTTTGAAATCAGCGATAGTTTATCCCTGCCGGAAATTGTAGATTTACTTATCCAAGGTGAAAATGTAGTTAAAACTATGAACTTCACCGTACCAGAAGGTTTAAACCTAAAGGAAATCGGAAAAATCTTAAGCGAGAAGTTTGATTTCACTCAGGAAGAATTTTTAAAATTGACCCAAACAGTAGGTATATACAGAGAAAACTATGAATTTCTACAGGATGATGAAATAAAAACCTTAGAAGGATTTCTCTATCCAAACACCTACAACGTATATATAGACAGTACAGCTGATGATATTATCATTACAATGTTAAATGGCTTTGAAGAAATTTATGAAGAACATATTAAAGGAAATACAGGTGATAGAACTGTTTATGAAATAGTCAATATGGCTTCAGTAGTAGAAGGAGAAGCTCAGGTAGATGAAGAAAGACCTGTAATAGCAGGAGTATTTTATAACCGATTAGAAATGGGAATGATGCTTCAATCCTGTGCTACAGTACAGTATGCCTTAGGAGAAAAAAAGGAAAGACTATTAAATGAAGACCTTAAGGTAGAATCACTATACAATACCTACCTGCATACAGGCCTACCAGTAGCACCAATTAATTCTCCAGGACTTACTTCAATAAAAGCGGCCTTAAACCCTGAAGAAACGGACTACATTTACTTTCTTGCTAAAGGTGATGGGTCTCACTACTTTACAGATGATTATGACGACTTTTTAGATGCAAAAGCAAAATACATAAATTAGGTGATACTTTGGAATTAATAAACAAAATTTTTACAACAAATTACATAAAATCATTAATAGAAGAAGATGAAGAAATAGCAAGGTTCAGGAAAGAATCAGAGGATAGAAATATCCCTATAATTCACGAAGAGGTGGCTAACTTTATAAAAGTTATCCTCCATCTTCTTAAACCCTTAAAAATCTTAGAACTGGGAACTGCTGTAGGCTTTTCTTCTTTTTTTATGGCTAAAATTATTGATAATGATAATTTAGAAATAAAAACCATAGAGAGAAGAGATTCCTTTGTTGACGAAGCATCAAAAAATCTAGAAAGATTGAACTACAAAGGAAATATAGAAATCCTTCCAGGAGATGCTTTAGAAATATTAGAAAATTTAGAAGAAAAATTTGACTTAGTATTTATAGATGCAGCAAAAAGCAAATATCTGGATTTTTTACCCTACTGTTTCAATTTATTAAAAAAAGATGGTATTATTATATCAGATAACGTCCTTTACAAAGGAATGATAGCCAATGACGACTTAGTAGAAAGGAGACAGAAAACCATAGTTAGAAAAATGAGAAAATATTTAAAAACCATAAGTAACCACCCCTCTATGGAATCTTCAGTACTTCCTTTAGGAGATGGACTTGCAATTACTGTAAAAAAAGGAGAAACATATGAATAACATTGAACTTCTAGCTCCAGCTGGAAACTTGGAAAAACTAAAGATGGCTGTACTATATGGCGCTGATGCCGTATACTTTGGTGGACAGAACTTCGGACTAAGAGCTGGTGCAAAGAATTTTGATTTAGAAGATATAGAAGAAGGGGTAAAGTTCTGCCACGACAATGGAGCTAAAGCTTACGTGACAGTAAATATGATACCTCACGAAGACGATTTAAAAGATTTAGAAAAATATATAGAATTTTTAGAGGAAATAAAAGTAGATGCAGTTATAGTTGCAGATCCGGGAATTATGAGTATAGTTAAAAATACTGCCCCAGATATGGAGATTCATTTAAGTACCCAGGCAAATACTACAAATTCCCAAAGTGCAAACTTTTGGTACTCTCAAGGAGTAAAAAGAATAGTACTAGCTAGAGAACTATCCTTAAAAGAAATTGAACAAATTCACTTAAATAAAAATGTAGACTTAGATTTAGAAGCCTTCGTTCACGGCGCTATGTGCATATCTTACTCAGGTAGGTGTCTACTAAGCAGCTATATGGCTGGAAGACATGCAAACCTAGGAGACTGTGCCCAACCATGCAGGTGGAAGTATGCCCTTGTAGAGCAGACCCGTCCGGGAGAGTACTATCCCATCATGGAAGATGACCAGGGAAGCTTCATACTTAATTCAAAAGATTTATGTATGTTTAATAACTTAAGAGATATTATAGGAGTGGGAGTTAAATCTTTAAAAATAGAAGGCCGTATGAAAAGCTCTTACTATACAGCTACTGTTGTTAGGTCCTATAGAAAGGCTATCGACAATCTAAAAAACAATAATTTTGATAAAGAATACTGGTTCAATGAAATTCTTAAAGCCTCTCACAGAGACTTTACTACAGGATTTTATTACGGCAATCCTAAGGATTCAGGACAGCTCTATACATCCAGTTCCTATATAAGAGAGTATGACTTTATAGGTTGGATAAAAGACTACGATCCAGTAAGTAAAATAGCAACTGTAGAACAGAGAAATAAATTCTCTGTAGGAGAAGAAGTTGAAATCTTTGGGCCTCATATTGAACATATGGACTTTAAAATAGAAAGTATAGTTGATGATAAGGGAGAAGAAGTAGAGTCAGCTCCTCATCCCCAGCAGATTGTAAAACTAAAAATGGACCTAGACGTAAAAAAAGATTATCTAATTAGAAGAAAAAGATAAAGAAAGGATTTAATATGAACAGACCTATTTTTATTGGAATAACTGGAGGCAGCGGCTCTGGTAAAACGACTATAGTAAATAAGATAAAGACGGAAATACCTAGAAAAAGCGTGCTGGTAATAGAGCAGGACTCATACTATAAGGACCAGAGTGAGCTTTCCTACGAAGAAAGGTGTAAAACCAACTATGACCATCCCTTAGCCTTCGACAGCGACTTGCTAGTAGAACATTTAGAAAATTTATCTAAGTGGGAAGATATTCAAAAACCTACCTACGATTATTCTATTCACAATAGAAAAGAAGAAAGGGAACTTGTAAAACCAAAGGATATAATTATCCTTGAAGGTATACTGATATTTTACGATGAAAGACTTAGAGATTTGCTCGATATAAAAATATTTGTAGATACGGATTCAGATATCAGACTTGTAAGAAGAATAATTAGAGATATTAACGAAAGAGGAAGAACCATAGAGTCAGTACTTAACCAGTACATGAAGACCGTAAGACCAGCTCACGAACAATTCATAGAACCAACTAAAAAATTCGCCGATATTATTATTCCTGAAGGTGGAGAAAACTTAGTTGCTATAGATATTATGGTTACAAAAATTAAATCCTTAATTAAAACAATATAAGATTTTTAGGTTATATAACTAATTAAATTAGTTGTATAACCTATTTTTATTGATTTTTTAACATATTATG
>DPPH01000090.1:5762-5982 GCA_003539375.1 Clostridiales bacterium | reverse complement strand
AGATACCCTTATAGAACCTAGTCCCCGATGAAAGAATTGCAGTTGTTAATTCTAATATAGACAATCATTTGAAGTTTTTATCTTTTTAATCTCACATTGCAATATGGGCAAAATTTTGGATCGAAAACATATTTTGAAAACCCTCTATAGCAATTGGGACATCTCCTAAGTATGAAAAATACAAATAAAACAATACTGAAGTAAGCAAACATAATATACA
>DPPH01000090.1:5229-5411 GCA_003539375.1 Clostridiales bacterium | reverse complement strand
ATAATTTTTTCTTGACTCTTTTTCAATAGATCACCCCATTTGACAAACATTCTATACAATTCTAAATTCAGGTTTTGTATTTATCAACAGAAAAGTGTACCACAGTTGTTTAGATTCTTTTCGAAAAAAAAATTCATTCGGTCTGCGGGTTTCTTCAGCTACATTAGCCAGTTACATAGACC
>DPPH01000090.1:0-4992 GCA_003539375.1 Clostridiales bacterium | reverse complement strand
ACCAAATTATAAATTTGGATTGGTGACTGTGTGTCCTTAATTATTTTGTCATACCATTTTAAACTCTCTTTAAAAAAGTAATTTTCTATTTTAAGAAAATTTATCATGCCATTTATTCCACACTTTTTCAGCTGTATCTTGAAAATTGCTCATAATCTCATTTTCATCTTCTCTTATGTATAAACCATTTTCTACCAATATTTTGCCTCCCACCATAACCATATCTATATCTGAACTCAAACCGGTATGAACTATATTTGATATAACATTTTCTTTAAATAAAGGTATATAATTGGGTTTGTTACAGTCTAATAAAACCAAGTCAGCAATTTTTCCTTCTTCGATTGATCCTAATTCTTTTTCAATGCCTAACGCCTTTGCCCCGTTAATCGTAGCCATTTCCAGCATCTTCTCTGGTTTTGGTTCAGTAGCTACATTGTTTTTAATCCTATATGCCATTAGTCCTGCCTTCATCTCTTGGATAATATCATGATTGAAATTATCCGTCCCTAATGCTACGTTTATACCTTCTTTAAACATTCCTGCAAGGGGAGCAACAAAACCTCTCTTAGAGTATATTACTGGACAATGAGCCATATTAGCTCCATACTTTGCTAACAATTTCATATCTTTTTCTTCTAAAAACGTACCATGTGCACCTATAAAATCCGTTCCTAAAATTCCTACACTTTCTAGGTATTCAACTGTTGACATTCCATAGAGTTTTTTCACTTGTTCAATTTCAGTTTTATTCTGAGCTAGATGTATTGTAATTCCAATTTGATATTTATTTGCCACATCTCTAATTTTTTTCATCAAATCAGGTGAGCATGTATCCGTTCCATGAGGACCCATAAGACATCTTATCCGTCCCTCATCCTTCATATGCCAAGTCTCAATAAGATCTATTGTTTTCTGTAACGTTTCTTCTCCAATAGAAGGTACGTACTCATAAATACCTTCCTTGACTTTTGTAACATCCGCATCTCTTATAGTATCATTAAGAAATACTCTGTTTCCAACTTCATATGCGGCTTGAGCTACGTCCATAATACTTCCAAAATTATCTACTATTGTAGTAGAACCAAACTTTAATAATTCAACATAAGCTGATTTAGCTATATGATAAGTATCCTTTCCAGTAATTATATCATTAATTGGAAACATCTTTCCGTAAACTGATGTAAAACTGTCTTCGTCTTCAGCTTGACCTCTCAAGATTGCAAGTGTAGCATGGGCATGAATATTTATGAATCCAGGTAGAATTATTTTATTTTTTGCATTTATTATTCTATCCGCGTCCGCTACATACTTCTTAATAAGATTTGATGTTTCTCCAATTTCAATTATCTTATTACTTTCGATATAAATAGCTCCATCCATAATAATAGAACGCATATCATTCATGGTTACAATAATTCCATTTTTAATAAGTATTTTCATTGTCCTTTCTCCTTTTTTTATTCGTTGTTTCGTTATTAACAAACTCATGCCTTTCTAATTATTCTTCTAATTCCTCACTTAACTTTATTATTTCATCTATCAAGTTTCCAATATGTTCTATTGTATTTAACAAAGGTGTTTCTGTTGTAATATCCACTCCTGCCATTTGAGCTAATTCTATTGGCGATTTAGTTCCACCAGCTTTTAAGACCTCCATCCAATCATCTAATGCACTTTGACCCTCATTTAACACTCTTTTGCTTACTTCCGTTGCTATAGTTAGTCCAGCACTGTAGTTATATGAATGTAATCCCTTATAATAATGGGGCTGTCTCATCCAAGTAAGTTCTGCGCCTTCATTAATTCTTACAGAATTTCCCCAAAACTTCTCTAAAGTCTCTCTCTTAAGCCTGTTTAGTGTTTCTGCTTGTACTGATCCGCCTTTATCTATTATTCTATAAACTTCTCTTTGATAATGTGCTTCAAGTAAATGTGTAACAAAATTATGATAGTAGGTTCTACTTACAACAGATGAAAGTGCCCATCTTTTTAATCTCTTATCATTAGTATTTTTCATGAGATAATTTGCCATAAGCATTTCATTCATTGTAGAAGGAGCTTCAAGAAAATATGTTGATGCTAAATAATCAAATATATTTTGATTTTGTTGTGACAAATAATAATGCCCAGCGTGACCTAGTTCATGAGCTAGCACGAAGACTTCTCTCATTCGGTTTGTCCAAGAAATTAATACAAAGGGATGTGAACCATAAGGGCTATAAGAAAATGCCCCAGTAGATTTACCCTTATTTTGAACAAAGTCTACCCACCTCTCATCGTAGGCTCTTTTCACAAGGTCTAAATAATTATCTCCTAAAACTGATAATGCTCCTTCAACATATTCTCTAGATTCTTCAACTGTTATTTTAGGTTCGAATTCTGGATCTACCTCCAATTTTAAATCTGAGAAGGTCATCTCGTCTAAACCATGAATTTTTTGAAGTAGTTTGGCAAATTTTCTCATATGAGGAGCCAGATGTTCCATGATTAAATCAATTTGTCTATTGTATAATTCTTGATCTACTTTATGGTCGAATAACAGAAAATCAAATACAGATTCAAACCCTCTTAGGGTTGCCATGGTCTTGTTTTTCTGTACATGAGTCTGGTATGTAGCGGCTATTGTATGGTTGTACTCTCTTAACTTCTTAGAAAAAGCTTCAAATGCAGCATGTCTAAGTTTTGTATCATTTTCGTATTCCCATTCACCTTCAAATAAGCCAAAGGATAGGGGGTATTCTTTATCATCTACAGTAAATGTACCAAAATCCATATCTACTAATTTTGCTCTGTTGTATATTTCAAAGGGAGCATTTAATGTGTTAGATAAGGATGATAATGCTTTTTCTACTTCTGGATGCAATGCATATTTTTTGCTTCTTATTATATTCTTTAAATAATTTTTATTTTCATTAGATGTCTCTATAGCTTTCATAATTACATCTTCATCCAACTCCATAATTTCCGATTTAACAAAGGATATTCTGCTTTGAATCCTTGAAGATATACTTGATAGTTTCATTTGCCTTGTTTGGTTTTCTATATTAGATTGATCTACTGAAATAGAAAAATAAGAATAAAACTCTGTTACATTAGATAGTTCATACAAAGTTCTTAACTTATCTAGACAAGAGTTCACTATATTAGAATCCTTTAATTTTCCTTTGTACTCCCTTTCCAGTTCTATTGATAGTTCTTCTGCTTCCTTAACTGCTTGTTCAAAATCTTCTTCTGTTTTGTATATTGATTTTAAATCCCAGGTAAGATTTTCATCTACATCTTTTCTTTCCAACAATACCTTTCCCATTATACATCCTCCTTAAATTAATTTGAGTATTTCGTTTTATAATTTTACATCGATCATATTTACTTATTTTTTTTTATTATATCACAGATTGTTTCTAAAAAATTAATTTATCAATATTTAGAAAAGAACCCTTTTAAAGGCTCTAGTATTTTAATCTGTATTTTTAATATATGCTGTTGCTCTTCCAGATCCAACTTTTCTTATGTAACCATCTTTTAATAAATCCGATAAAGCTTTTTCAATAGTTGTTATGCTAATATCCGGATAAATTTTACCTATGTCATTTTTTGAAATTTTACCAACTTTTTTATCAAATAGATCTTTAACTCTTTCTGATTTGTTTAAACCTCTGATTTCAACAGTCTCTACTCTTTCAGAAAATTCTTTATATGCTTTCAATAAAATACTTAGATAGTATTTTACAAAAGGACTTAGATTATTATTTTCTTCATACCATTCCTGTGAACTTTCCTTTAAGGTTTCATAGTAATTTTCTTTAGTATTTTCTATAAGCATTTCTATACTAATGTATTTCCCTACGATATATCCTTCTTGGTAAAGAAGAAGCAATGTTAATAACCTGCTCATTCTACCGTTACCATCATTAAAAGGGTGAATACATAGAAAATCTAATACAAATTTTGATACTAGAATCAAAGAATCTATTTTACCTTCTTTTTTACCTTCGTTGTAAGCTTCACATAATCTGTCAACAGCAGAAGGTGTTTCAAAAGCTGAAAGTGGTTTGAATCTAATAGTACTTATGCCACTTGACTCCACTTCTTCTATAATGTTATCTTGATTTTTATATTTACCTCCATTTGAATATGGGTGATAGCTGTACAAATCTCTATGCAGCTGTAATATTATATTTGAACTTAATTTAATGTAATCATAGTTCTCATGTATTGTATTTAGCACTTCTCTATATCCTGCTATTTCTTCTTCATCTCTATTCAGAGGTTCTGCCTTTTTTGATACCAACTCACTTAATCTGGCATCTGATGTGAATATTCCTTCTATTCTATTTGAAGCTCCTGTACTTTGAACCTTTGCTACTTCAAGCATTGCTTCTAAAATATCTGGTTTAGCTTGAACAAATAATTCCTGCTTTCCTTTATATTCGTGAATCTTTGCAATCAAATTCATGATTTCCGGAGTAAATAATTCTTTATCTGCTTCTCTATAATTAAATTTTCTCAACTGTATCACCTGCCTATTTCGATTTATATGCATAATTTTACCATTATTTTATGCATATATCAATTAAATTATGCAGGTAACTTTCTTTATATTTTATCTTCAAAAAATCAAAAAGCCCCTAAAATCAAGGGCTTTATATTGTATCAAAATTTATGTTCTTTCATCTGCTCCGTTAGTCAGTTACATTAACCAAATTATAAATTTGGATTGGTGACTGTGTGCCCTTGGGTGCATAAGACCTACTACGCAATCACAGATTGCTGTTAGGATCTTGAGCTAAATCAAAGATTTAGACTTCGAGATATGTGACCTACTAAGAAATCAAAAATTTCAGTTAGGTCATTATGTCTAATAACTACAACTTTGATACAATTTAGCGATATTCTTTAAAATAGCATTAACGCTAAATTGTTTGAATATCGCTAAAAAGTATGAAGCTTCTTTAGTAGGTCAAGAATGCTTACGCATCCAAGCCCCTA
>DPPH01000068.1 GCA_003539375.1 Clostridiales bacterium | reverse complement strand
TACGGTTCAATGAGAGGGAAATAATATTTGCTATTATTTCTCTACTCTATTTGTAGAAGTAAAGGCAGTAGAATAGTAGAAAATAGTTTCAATTACGCTAAAATGTTTGCACCGGAAAATGTACCGAAGATTGCTGTGATTTCAATAGACACAATAGTCATATTTGTTCGTAAAAGATATAATTATTACGAATAAATATGACTATTGTAATTAAATAAAATTTATATCTAGTAACAGTTGTCATAATAGTTCGTATATGATATGATATTTACGAACGATTATAACAATTAAAGTTAGTAGGTGATTTTATGACTCAAAAAGACAAGGTAATTAAATTGTTAAAAGAAAAAAATGGGATTTTGACATCTGGAGAAGCGAAAGAAGCAGGCGTATCTTATAAAACTTTGCAGCGCATGTCTAGAGTTGGTGAAATTGAAAAACTAAATCAAGGATTGTATATGGATGCTAATCAAATGGAAGATGAGTACTTTTCAACTCAATATAGATGTAAAAAAGGGGTTTTTTCACATGAGACAGCATTGTATTTTCACGACTTAACAGATAGGACACCGTTACAGTTGATGTTGACAATTCCATCTGGATATAATACAAGACTTTTAAAAGAAAAGAAAAAATATAAGTTTTTTTATATCTCGGAAAAACTTCTACCGATTGGTAAAATTAAGATGGAAACTCCTTTTGGTCATAAAGTTAATGTATACAACAAGGAAAGAACTATTTGTGACTGTTTAAAGAAAAAAGATCAATTGGATTTAAATATTGTAACAGAAGCAGTCAAAAGTTATTTAAAAACACCCGGTTCAGATTATGCCAAACTATTAGAATATGCTGAAATTTTTAATATCAAAGATTTAGTCCGAAATTACATGGAGGTTCTAACATGAAAATAGGAAGTCCTAGACAGTTAAAAGATTGGATCAATAATATTGCTAAGGAAAACAATCTCGTAGCCAATACCGTACTTCAAAATTTTATGATGGAGAGATTTTTAGAAAGAATTGCAGTATCTAAATATAAAGATAATTTTATTCTTAAAGGGGGATTTTTGATTGCAGCTATGGTTGGAATTAATATGAGAAGCACAATGGATATGGATACTACAATAAAAGGTATTCCCGTTAATAAAGAAATTATAGAAAAAATTCTAAATGAGATAATGTCGATAGATCTTGATGATAATGTAGAGTTCAAAATAAAAAGCATTACAAATATTCATGATGTTAGTGATTACGACGATTTTAGGGTTTCTGCTGAAGTTAAATTTTTTACAATTATAGTACATATGAAAATAGATATTACAACAGGAGATATTATTATTCCAGGTGAAATAGAATATCCTTTTAAGTTAATGTTTGGAGACCGGGATATTTCAATAAAAGCCTATAATTTAAATACAATTCTTGCTGAAAAAATTGAATCTATTTTATCTCGTAACGTTGCTAATACAAGAGCTAGAGATTATTATGATGTATATATTCTTTCGAACTTTAGAAGAAGGGATATAGATCTTGAAAGTTTAGGAAATGCAATTCGAAAAAAAGTTGAAGAGAGAAATACGTTGGTATATTTAAATAAAAAGGATAAATATTTAAGAGACATAGAGGAAAGTGAGTATCTAAAAGGAGTATGGGAGTCATATACCAGGAAATTCTCTTACGCAGAAGGTATTCGATTTGATGAAATTGTGAACATTTTAAAAGATATTTTAAAATATATCTAAAAAGCTACAGAAATATTTAATTTAATATACAAAAATTAGATGATCGAAATCCTTTGTACTCCTATGAGTAGAAATTTGAAGATTCCTATTAATAAATCAAAAAAACCAAATAGTTGTATACTTTTTGAGCGATAATAATTTCATGATATGTTCCTAAGAACTAAGCACGGTAAGTGTTGTACATTGCTAAAAAAGATATAAATCTTACTATAATAAATAATTAGATTCTTTGAAAAGAGGATCTTTTTTTATGTATTATATTTTTTATGTCTGCTAAGAGTAAATTTTAAGTAAAGTCGACGTAAAATATATCATTATACTTTTTTATACTTAACATTAGTGATACAATTATTATAATATTAGGTTTATGACAGAGCTTTATTATAATTATTATCATGAGAGTAAAGGGGATTTAAAATGAAGTGTTATGAAATCAAGAATTGTTGCTTTAATGGAACTGAACATGTTACCTCAAAATGTCCACCACATAAATTTAAAATTGGGTGTTGGGAATATGATTGGGTGAGTTTTTATAATAAGATGCCTGAATGTAAGGAGAAATTAGAGTGGAGAGAAATTATGTTAAATAAATGCCCTAAATGTGAAATTTATGAAATACATAAGGAGGATATGGAAAAAATAATACAGGGATTAAGAAATAGTTAGAGAAGAATGATGGTATGTATTTAGAAGTAAAGAATAAAGAAACTAAGTATCAGCTTTACTTGTGCCATATCAAAAGACTTATTGGTAATTGGGGATTGTTAAATATTATAGGAGTTAGCGAAGGCATAGTAAGTGCAAGTAAACCAGTACTGATAAAATTTATAAAAACTAAATTAGAATATCTGATACACTAATGGAGGGATAAAATCATATGAAAATAAGTATATTATCAGGAACACCAAAAGAAGATGGATTATGTCAATCATTTATTGAAGCAGCCAAACAAGGTGCTTTTAAGGGTGGCGCTGAAGTTGATGAGATTAGACTCAGCGATTATGATTTAGTACGTTGTCAAGTTTGTAGTGATGGTTGGGGAACTTGTCGTTCAGAGAATTATTGTATTTTTGGAGAAGATGGATTTGATGCAATTAGCAGTCGCTTACAAAACAGTGATGCTATTATTATGGCAACACCTGTATATTGGGGAGAAATATCTGAAGTAATGAAAAGCTTTTTGGACAGATTACGACGTTGTGAATTTGATCAGAATGGAGTCGTTAGAGACAAACAGGTTTTAATAATTGCTACACCTGGTGGTTCTGGAAATGGATTATTGAGCTGTTTGGAGCAGATGGAAAGATTCTGCCGTCATACTGGTGCTATTATATTTGATTATATAGGTGGCAATAGATGGAACAACGACTATAAGATGATAGCAGTAAAATCAGCTGCTCATTCAATAGCAATAGGAAGAAAAAATGGGGATACCCTAATATAAGAGCAATATTTTTTAAGAGCCAAAGGTATAAGTTCAGTTTTTAATTTGGAAAAATTACTATCTAAATAATTAATAGTTGACATTACTGATTCAAAAGGATATCTTTTTAATGCTTCAATTAATACATCTGGTTGACCCATACATAGAAATACTAATATGACCAACTTTTCCAGCAGCAATAAATTCTTCAACTGCTTTTACAGCACCTTCATCTGTAAGAAGCTCTTCTAGAGTTTTAATACGATCAACTCCATGCATAAGTAAAATATCAACATAATAAGTCTTTAGATTCTTGAAGCTTTGTTCAAGAGTACTTTTGCATGTGACATAGTACCTGTCATGATACTTTGTAACAAGAGTGTATTCCTTACGTTTATGACTGATTGTACGGCCGATTTTAATCTCCGAATCTCCGTCACCATAACTTGGTGCAGTATCTATATAACTAGCCTATATATGGGTTTAGAAGTACTTCAGATTTTTTATTTGCGTCGATTAATTTGTAATTCTATGTATTATGAATCCTTAAAGCTTAATAGGGTATATATATTAACAAACAATAAAAAAGAAGGGAGAAAATTAAAATGAAAAAGAATGTTGGTAAAGTTGATAAATGGATTAGAATTGTTTTAGGTATAATTTTACTAAGCTTGATTTTTTTAATAGATAGCAACTTACGATGGTTAGGATTGATTGGTGTTGTTCCTTTAATAACTGGACTTATTAATTTTTGTCCCTTGTATGCATTACTGGGGAAAAGTACAAATATGAATAATTAAGTAAATCACATTACGATTCAATCACTTGGAATTATTTTTTCCAATAACTTTTAACTAAATATGTTCAGCTTTTCTTTTTCAATAGGGACCATAGCAGAGTTATCAATTATAAAACCTCTTTGATTAAAATCGTTTTTATAATGGTTAAATAATCCTAGCGATTTAAACACTATAAAGAAGTAGTATAAATCAAAAAACCAAATAGTTGCATACTTTTTAGCGATATTCAAACAATTTAGCGTTAATACTATTTTAAAGAATATCGCTAAATTGTATTAAAGTTATAGTTATTAGACATAATGATCTAACAGCAATTTTAATTGCGTTGTAGGTCAGACTTAACGAAATCCAAATCTTTGATTTAGCTCAAGATCCTAACAGCAATCTGTGATTGCGTAGTAGGTCTTATGTCATGAAATCCAAATTTATAATTTGGTTAATGTAACTGACTAATGTAGCTGAAGAAACCCGTAGACCGAAAGGTCTTTTTTTGATACAAAGCAAAGCCCTTGAATTCAGGGGCTTTTTTAGTTTTTGAAGAAATAATAGTAGATTTATAGTAGAAAAAAGTTTCAATTACGTTAAAATGTTTGCACCGGAAAATGCACCGAAGATTGCTGTAGTTTTTTAGTTGCATACTTTTTAGCGTTAATAATTTCATGATATGTTCCTAAGATCTAGATTAATTTTTTAATGAATTCAGACAAAAAAATATAAAGAAACTTAGTGTACTTAATACAAAACTAAAAAAATAACGAGATTGGAATTGAAAGTTCTAGTCTCGATTTTTTTTAGAAAAAACCTAAGAATATTAAAGGTTTTTCTATGTAATCACAAGAAATTCTTGTAAAAGAGTTATGGAAATTATATAGGTTAAATGAAAAAAATAAAATTGGTGAATTGAAAAAGTAAAC
>DPPH01000055.1:1080-3218 GCA_003539375.1 Clostridiales bacterium | reverse complement strand
TTAAAGAAGAAAAAATCTCAGATATAATATTTGAACTTGGAATGACTGAAGGTTTTGATGTAGGGCTGGAAATGTCTGGAAATGCAAAGGCTTTAAATGACATGATAGATTCTATGGTTCACGGTGGTAAAATTGCTATATTAGGAATACAGGACAAGGAAACTAGCGTTGATTGGAACAAAATAGTATTTAATGGATTGCATCTAAAGGGAATATACGGTAGAGAAATGTATGAAACCTGGTACAAGATGAATGCGATGCTTCAATCTGGACTGGATGTATCAAAGGTTATAACTCACGAATTTCATTATAAAGATTTTCAAAAGGGTTTCGATGTTATGAAGAGTGGAAACAGCGGTAAAGTTATATTAAATTGGATCTAATTATTGATTTAGGAGGCTTATATGTATAAAAAAAGTAAAGGAATTTATGAAAAGGAACTACAAGAAATAAAAGATAGCGGACTTTGGAAAGATGAACGTATAATAACTACTCCTCAAAGTAGTCGAATTAATACTACTATGGCAAATGGAGTATTAAATATGTGTGCAAACAACTACCTTGGACTTTCAAATAATGAAAAAGTTAGGGAAGCAGCTAAGAAAAGCTATGATAACTGGGGATATGGATTATCTTCTGTAAGATTTATCTGCGGTACGCAGGATATTCACAAGCAGCTTGAAAATAAACTTTCAGAATTTCTTAAAACTGAAGATACTATACTATATTCTTCTTGCTTTGATGCTAACGGAGGACTGTTTGAAACCATAACTACCGAAAAAGATGCTATAATAAGTGATGAATTAAACCATGCTAGTATAATTGATGGAGTTAGATTAAGTAAGGCAATGAGATATAGGTATAAAAATAATGATATGAAGAGCTTAGAAGAACAGCTTAAAAAAGCTGATGAAGATGGAGCTAGAATCAAACTTATAGCAACTGATGGAGTATTTTCAATGGACGGTATCATTGCAGATTTAGAAGGTATTTGCGACCTAGCTGATAAATACGATGCACTAGTAATGGTAGATGACTCTCATGCAGTTGGTTTTGTTGGTAAAAAAGGTAGAGGAACTCATGAATACAGAAATGTAATGGATAGGGTTGACATCATTACGGGAACCTTAGGTAAAGCGTTAGGTGGAGCTAGCGGAGGATACACAAGTGGGAGAAAAGAAATAATAGACTTGCTCAGACAGAGATCAAGACCTTACCTATTCTCCAACACCTTATCTCCGGCTATTACAGCAGCTTCTCTTACAGTACTAGATATGCTAACGGAAGATACTAAATATAGAGATAAACTTGAAGAAAATACTAAGTATTTCAGAGAAAAGATTAAAGAAATAGGATTTGAAATTATAGAAGGAGAGCATCCAATAGTACCAATAATGCTTGGAGATGCAGTACTTTCTCAGAAAATGGCTGATAGATTACTGGAAAAGGGAGTTTACGTAATAGGCTTCTACTTCCCTGTAGTACCAAAAGGTCAAGCTAGAATTAGAACTCAAATTTCAGCAGCTCATTCTAAAGAAGATTTGGACTTTGCACTAAAAGCTTTTAAAGAAGTTAAAGAAGAGCTTTTATAAGGATAAAAAGAAAAGGTGATTAATTATTTCCAAATAATTAATCACCTTTTTGTTATAAATGTCATAATATGTGGTATAATATTAATGGAGTGGGAATCTAAAATATTAAAGGGAGGTTCACATGAAACAAAGAAAACTTTTAATTTTCATCTTAACATTTGTTTTAGTTATCTCTACAATGGTTATGCCTGCATTTGCTGAAAGTTACACAGTGCAGAGCGGAGATGTACTTTGGAAAATCGCTGATATGTACGGAGTTACAGTTGATGCACTTGTAGAAGTTAACGGAATTGAGAACAGAAACCTTATTTATCCTGGAGATGTGTTGCAAATTCCAGGAACAGAAGTAGTAGAAGAGCCAGCGACTGACGAAGAGGTAATGATTTCTATTGTTCACACCAACGATACTCATGCTAGGGTTGAAGCTGGTGGATACGATGGAATGGGCTTTGAAAGAGTTGCAACTATAGTTAGTCAAATCGAAGCTGCAAATCCTAATACACTAGTATTAGATGCTGGTGATGCTTTCCACGGACAAACTATAGC
>DPPH01000055.1:0-769 GCA_003539375.1 Clostridiales bacterium | reverse complement strand
CACGACTTTAACTACGGTAAGGAAAGATTGTTAGAATTAGATGAGATGGCAGAATTCCCTATAGTAGCAGCAAATGTATACTATGATGATTACTCTGAATTTTTACCTGGCTTTACAGTAAAAGAGATTGATGGAGTCAAGGTAGGAATATTCGGGATAGCAACTCCTGAAACTGTATATAAATCTCATCCAGCAAATACAGAAGGATTAGAATTCTTTGATCCTGTAATAGCATCAAAACTAATGGTAGCAAAACTTGAAGATGATGTAGATGTTATTGTTGGATTGGTTCATCTAGGATTAGATGAAAGTAGTATACACACAAGTAGATTGGTAGCTGAAAATGTTGAAGGTATCGATTTAATAGTAGACGGCCATAGCCATACCGAATTACCGGAAGGCCTTATGGTTGGTAATACATTAATTGCTCAAGCAGGTGGATACGATAACAACGTAGGTATAGTAGATTTAGTAGTAAAGAACGGAATGGTAACTTCTAAATCAGCTAGACTAATCAATAAGGAAGAAGCAGCAGAATTAGAACCAGACCCAGCTATTACAGCAATTATTGCAGAAGTAAAAGAAGCAAACGACTTGATAACTGAAGAATTTGTATCTGAAAATTCTATTGAACTAGTAGGAGAAAGGGAATTTGTTAGAACCGGCGAAACCAATCTTGGTAATTTAATTACAGATTCCATGGTTGAATTTACTGGAGCGGACGTAGCCCTTACAAATGGTGGTGGAATTAGAGCATCAATACCAGCTG
>DPPH01000056.1 GCA_003539375.1 Clostridiales bacterium | reverse complement strand
AGTTATCCACAGCCATATTAATACTATCAAAATTTATCCACAATATCAATAAAATATAGCATTTATTTTAATAAAAATTTGAAAGTATTGACATTATATATTATTATATCTATTATGTTTATAGAATATTTCAATAAATAAATTTATTATATATAAGGTAGTAAAATTTAAAGTAAGGAAAAGGTAATTATGAAATATAAAGGATTAAAAATAGGAAATATAGAAACAAAAATACCTTTAATACTTGGAGGTATGGGAATAGGAGTTTCAGGTTGGAATTTAGCATCTTCAATTACAAATAATGGCGGTATAGGAGTAATTTCAGGTGTAAATTTAGGATATAGAGAAAATGATTTTTATACCAATACATTTGAAGCAAACAAAAGAGCTATAATTAAAGAAATAAAAAAAGCTAAAGAAGAGTCTAATATGGGCGTAATAGGAATAAATTTCATGGTAGCTATGAATAGATACAAAGAATATGTCAAAATAGCCGTAGAAGCTGGTATTGATATTATAGTATCGGGAGCAGGTTTACCTTTAGAACTTCCAGAAGCTACCAAAAATTATGATACAAAACTAATTCCTATAGTATCATCAGCCAAAGCAGCAAGAATAATAACAAAAATATGGGACAAAAAATACAACAAAATACCAGATGCAGTAGTAGTCGAAGGAAGTAAAGCAGGAGGACACTTAGGTTTTAAAAAGAAAGACTTGATAGAAGATGATTTTGATTTTGAAGAAGTTTTAAAGGATACGAGGGAAGTTTTAAAAAAATACGAAGATAAATATAATAAAAGAATCTCTATGATAGCTGCAGGGGGTATATATAGCAGCCAAGATGTGGAAAAAATAATGAAAATAGGTTATGATGGTGTACAAATGGCTACAAGATTTGTTACTACAGAAGAATGTGATGCAGATTTTAACTTCAAAAATGAATATCTTAAATCAGAGAATGAAGATATTGATATAATAGATAGTCCTGTAGGGCTTCCAGGTAGAGCTATAACAAATGAATTTTTAAATAATGTAGGAGAAGGAATAAAGCCTAAAATAAAAAAATGTGTAGACTGTATCAAAAAATGCAACTACAAAGATACAAAATTTTGTATTTCTCAGGCATTGATCAACTCTGTAAAGGGAAATGTTGACGAAGGACTTGTTTTTGCAGGAGAGAATGCATATAAATCTAAAAAAATAGAAAAAGTAGCAGATGTAGTGAAAGAATTATTTTATTAATTTAAATTATAAGGTCAAAAACCTTATTTATCTTGACATATCCACCTTATATTAATATAATCTAATATGGGTTAAAATTGGATAGTTATGTTTTTATATAGATAATTAGGTTTTAAGGAGGTGTCACAGTTGAAAAGAACATATCAACCAAAAAAGAGACAGAGAAGTAAAGAACACGGGTTTAGAAAAAGAATGAAAACAAAATCAGGAAGAAATGTATTAAAAAGAAGAAGAAAAAAAGGTAGAAAAAAATTGTCATCATAAGGCCTGTAAATTAGGCCTTTTTATTCCATTAAGGATGTTTAATTTGAAAAAAGCTAATGTAATTAAGAAAAACAAAGATTTTAAAAAAGTTTACAAATACGGAAAATCTTATGCAGATAAAAATTTAGTGATTTTTATACTAAAAAATAGAAAAAATCAAAAAAGATTTGGAATAACTACAGCAAAAAAGATAAATAAAGCCGTAGTAAGAAACAAAATTAGAAGAAGATTAAAAGAGATTGTAAGAAAGAATATTGATAATATGATAGACGGTTACGATATCGTAGTTATGTGTAGGGTTAAAGGTATGGAAAGTTCTTATAACGATTTGGAAAAATCCTTTATAAAGCTTACCAAAAAAACTAAACTGTATCTTGGTGATTAGAAATGAAAAAAATACTGATGTCTTTAATAAAAATATACCAAAAATTTTCCTCAAAAACAGGAGTTAAAAACTGTAGGTTTTATCCGACATGCTCTCAGTATTCACTAGAAGCATTGGAAAAATATGGTGCTGTTAAAGGCAGTTATTTAAGTTTTAAGAGAATAATAAGGTGTCATCCTTTCAATAAGGGAGGATACGACCCATTAATATAATATTTGGAGGTAATAATGTTAGATTTTATAGCTAGACCTATGGGGGTTATGGTTAAATTTATCTATGATATATTAAAATTTATAGATAATCCGGTAATATCAGCTTATGCTATGGCAATAATAGTAGCTGGAGTGTTACTAAAGCTGGTTCTGCTACCGCTTACAAAAAAGCAGACAGACTCAATGAAGGATATGCAGAAGCTTCAACCAGAGTTGGAGAAGTTAAAAAAGAAATACAAAAATGATAAAGATACTTTAAATAGAAAAACAATGGAACTCTATCAAGAACATAAAATAAATCCAATGGGCGGTTGTTTACCTTTATTGATCCAATTCCCAATACTAATAGGTTTCTTCTATGTATTGAGAGATCCAGTTAAATATGCTTTTGAAAGTCAAGCAGTTTACGATGCTATGAATAAGAGTTTTTTATGGATAAAAGATTTAGGTTTTGCTGCAAACCATATCCTTGAAGATGGAGTGGTAAACGGATTAAATATTGGAGTGGCACTTCCTTTTATAGGTCAAGCACTACCAATACTTGCTTTTATAGCAGGTTTGACTACATACTATCAAAGTAAGATGATGCAATCAGGACAGTCAGGAGGTAACGACCAAGCAGCTTCAACCCAAAACACAATGACAAAAATTATGCCTATAATGATTTTCTTCTTTTCATTAAGTTTCCCAGCAGGACTAACATTATACTGGACAGTTAGTAACACCTTCCAAATAGTTCAACAGTACTTTGCCTTGAATAAAGGTATGAAGATAAGGGAGGCTAAATAATAATGAATTACATTATTAAAGAAAGTGAAACTGTAGAAAAAGCTGTAAGCATGGCTTTGAAAGAACTTAAAGCCGATATTAATGAAGTAGATATAGATATTTTACAAAATCCTTCATCAGGTTTTTTAGGGATAATGGCAAAGGATGCTAAGGTAAAAGTATCTATAGTAAACGGTCCTAAAGAAAAAGCATCAAATTTTTTAGACCTTCTACTAAAAAAAATGAATATTACTTGCGATTATGAAATAGAATTTGATAACGATACTTTGAATATTGTAGTAAATAATATTGAAGGTAAAGATAAAGGAATCCTAATAGGTAAAAGAGGAAATAATTTAGATTCCCTTCAGTACATAGTAAGCTTAATTGTAAACAAAGGTAGAAACAACTATGTAAGAACAATTGTAGACATAGATGGATATAGGGATAAAAGAGAAAAAACATTAGAAAGATTAGCTTTTAAGAAAGCAGATAAATGTAGATACTACAAAAAGAAAATTAAATTGGAACCTATGAATCCTTACGAAAGAAGAATTATACACTCTGCTTTACAAAGTGAAAAAGATATAATAACATACTCAGAAGGAGAAGACCCATACAGAAGAGTTGTTATAGATTTAAAATAAAAAACCCGGTGTATATCGGGTTTTTTTATTTAGAAAGGAAGATATAATATGGATACGATAGCTGCTATTTCAACTGCTTATGGAGTTTCAGGCATAGGAATTATTAGAATAAGTGGTGACGAAGCTGTAAATATTGCTGATAAAATTTTCAAAAGCAAACAGGGAAAAAATTTAAAAGAATTAGAAGAAAGAAAATTGAATTATGGTTGGATAATTAATCCTTCAAACAAGGAAAAAGTTGATGAAGTTTTGACAGTATATATGAATAAGCCTTATACTTATACGAAAGAGGATGTAGTAGAAATAAATTGCCACGGAGGTATCGTCCCTCTAAGAAAAATACTTGATATTATTTTAGAACAGGACTGCAGATTAGCAGAAAGAGGAGAATTTACAAAAAGAGCATTTTTAAACGGAAGATTAGACTTAACTCAAGCTGAATCAGTTATGGATATTATCAGCTCAAAAACAGAAAAAAGTATGAGTTTATCTATGGATCAGCTTCAAGGTAGGCTTTCAAAACAGGTAAATGAAATAGTAGATGAGCTTATGGAGTTAAAAGCACATCTAGAAGTTAATATTGATTTTCCTGAGTATGATGAAGAAGAACTAACAAAGGAAAAAATAAAAGAAAAAGCCTTTATAATGAAGGAAAATATTGAAAAATTAATAAGTTCTGCTGATACAGGTAAAATATTTAAAGAGGGTATAAATACACTTATATTGGGAAAACCAAATGTAGGAAAATCATCTCTAATGAATTTTCTCCTAAATGAAAATAGGTCTATAGTGACAGAAGTACCGGGAACTACAAGAGATACTATTGAAGAATTTGTAAATCTAGCCGGGGTACCTTTAAATATAATAGATACAGCTGGTATAAGGTATACTGATGATATAGTAGAAAAAATTGGAGTACAGAAAGCTATAGATAAAATAGATGATTCAGACCTTATTATCATGATTTTTGATGCTTCAAAAGAACTTGAAGAAGATGATGAAATAATTTTAAATAACATTGAAAATAAAAAAGTTATATATTTAATGAACAAAACGGATTTAAACACAAAAATAGATTTAACTAATTATAAGGAAATAGAAAAAGAAGTTATAAAAATATCTCTTTTAAAAAACGAAGGATTAGAAGAGATAGAAACAAAAGTAAAAGAAGAATTTTTAGCAGGAAATATTGATGCTAACAATGATTTGATAGTTACAAATACAAGACATAAAAATCTGCTAAAAAAAGCAAATAACAGTCTAAAAGAACTTCTTGGAAGTATAGAAGCAGGATTAACTTTAGAATGTTTAGAAGTAGATATAAACGATACAATACACTATCTTGGAGAAATTACGGGAAGTACTGTATCAGAAAGTGTAATAGAAAAGATTTTCTCTAATTTTTGTATTGGAAAATAGTAGGAGGAAAAATGAGACAGGTAAAAAAATTTAAAGCAGGAAAATATGATATAGTAGTGATAGGTGCCGGTCATGCAGGAAGTGAAGCAGCATTAGCTGCAGCAAGAATGGGTAAAAAAACCCTTATAATGACCATGAGTTTAGATTCTATTTCCATGATGCCCTGCAATCCAAATATAGGCGGCACAGGTAAGGGACACTTAGTAAGAGAAATAGATGCATTAGGTGGTCAAATGGGTTTGGTAATAGATAAGGCTATGATACAGTGTAGAATGTTAAATACATCAAAGGGTCCAGCAGTTCATTCATTAAGGGCACAAGCTGATAAAAGAAAATACCATGTTAATATGAAGCAGGAGATAGAAAACCAAAACAACTTAGACCTTATACAAAATGAAGCTGTAGAATTAGAAATTGAAGATGGAGTAATAAAGGGAGTTTTAACAAAAACCGGTTCATACTATGAAACAAAAGCCATCATAATTTGCACTGGAACTTATTTAAAGGGAAGAATTTACATAGGTAAGGTAAACTATGAAGGTGGACCAGGGGGATTATTTCCTTCAAATGAACTATCAGATTCTCTAAGAAACCTAGGTGTAAAACTTCAAAGACTAAAGACGGGAACCCCTGGAAGAGTACATGCAGACTCTATTGATTACAGCCAAATGATAATACAGGAAGGTGACGAGGAAATAGTACCTTTTTCCTTTATGACAGATAGTATAGATATAGACCAGAAACCCTGCTATTTAACATATACGAATGAAATAACTCATAAAGTAATAATGGACAATTTGTCTCTTTCTCCAATGTATTCAGGAGAAATGGATGGAGTAGGACCTCGATACTGTCCATCTATAGAAGATAAGGTAAATAGATTTTCTGATAAACCTAAACACCAGATATTCGTAGAGCCAGAAGGTCTTGATACTAAAGAAATGTATATTCAGGGTATGTCTACAACTCTTCCTGAAGAAGTTCAGATAAAAATGTATAGGTCAATAAAAGGTATGGAAAACTGTAAAATTATGAGACCAGCTTATGCTATAGAATACGACTGTATAGATCCTACACAGTTAAAAAGAAGTTTAGAATACAAAAATATAGACAACTTATTTTTTGCAGGTCAAATAAATGGAAGTAGTGGATACGAAGAAGCTGCCGGCCAGGGAATAATAGCCGGAATAAATGCTGTTCTTAAACTAGAGGACAAAGAACCTTTGATTTTAGATAGGTCAGAAGCATACATAGGAGTATTAATTGATGATTTAGTAACTAAAGGCACTCAGGAACCCTATAGAATGATGACGTCTAGAGCAGAATATAGACTTATATTAAGACAGGATAATGCAGATGTTAGACTCACTGAAAAAGGATACAAGGTAGGTCTTGTAAAGGAAGAAAGGTATAAGAGATACATAGAAAAGAAAACAAAAGTAGATGAGGAAATTAATAGACTACAAAACACTATAATTACTCCAAAGGATGAAACAAATGAGATTTTAGAAAGTATTGGAAGTGTTTCTTTAAAGACACCTACAAGTATATACGATTTACTTAAAAGACCGGAAGTAAAATATGACGATATTAAACCCCTAGATGAAGAAAGACCGGAAATAAGTGAACTAGTAAAAACCCAGGTAGAAATTGAAATTAAATATGAAGGATACATAAAAAAGCAGTTGAAACAAATCAAACAGTTTAAAAAAATGGAAAACAAAAAATTATCTAAAGACATAGATTACGATAGTATAGAAGGTCTACGTCTTGAAGCTAGGCAGAAGTTAAGTAAGCTCAAACCGGAATCTATAAGTCAAGCATCTAGAATTTCAGGAGTCTCACCAGCTGATGTTAATGTACTTTTAATATATCTAGAACAGCAAAGGAGAATAAAGAGTAAAGATGAGTATAAAAAATGAATTTCCCAAACTTTTAGATAAAATTGAAATTAACTACAGCGATGATACAATATTAAAATTTGAAAAATATAAGAGTTTAATTCAGGAATGGAATAAAAAAATAAATATTACAGCTATAGACAGTGATGAAGAGATATATCTAAAACACTTCATTGATAGTGTAATTATAAAAAAGTATGTTATAATTAAAGAAGGTGCAAAAAGTGTAGATATAGGTACGGGGGGAGGATTTCCCGGCATACCTTTAAAGATACTGGATAACAGCATGGATATAACACTCTTAGACTCTTTAAATAAAAGAATTAAATTTCTTGAAGAAGTAGTAAAAGAACTGAAATTAGATAATGTTACCTGCATTCACGGAAGAGCTGAAGAATTTGGTCAAAATGCAAACTTTAGAGAAAAGTACGATTACGGGTTTTCTAGGGCCGTAGCTTCTTTAAATGTATTGCTTGAATATGTGATGCCCTTTATAAAAAAAGGTGGCTTTTTTATAGCCTTTAAAGGTTCTAATTTCAATGAAGAAATAAAAAGTAGCAAAAATTCATTAAAATTATTGGGTGGAGAAATAATTGATTTAAAAGAATACTATTTACCGAAAAGTGATATTTTTAGAAGTTTAATAGTAGTGAAAAAAATCAAATCAACACCAAAAAAATATCCAAGAAGACCGGGGACACCAAATAAAAAACCACTATAGGAGATTAAATGGATAATAAAGAAATAATTAAAATAGACGTAGAAAAAATCATACCAAACAGATATCAACCAAGAGAAGTTTTCAATAAGGAATCACTTATTGAATTAAAAGATTCTATAGACTCTTATGGAATCATTCAACCGATATCTGTAAGAAAATTAGAAGATGAAAAATTTGAAATAATAGCTGGAGAAAGAAGATTTAAAGCTGCAAAAATGGCTGGACTCACAAAAATACCATCTATTGTAGTAGAAATTGAAGAAAATGATTCTGCTAATATTGCTTTAATAGAAAATATACAAAGAGAAGATTTAAATTTTATAGAAGAGGCAAAAGCCTATTCACAGATAATGGAAAAATTTGGTCTGACTCAAGAAGATTTAGCCGGGAAAATAGGAAAAAAACAATCTACTATAGCAAATAAGCTAAGAATTTTAAAACTACCGGAAAGCATTAAAGATAAACTTATAGCAAATGACCTTACAGAAAGACACGGTAGAGCCCTTCTAAAAATTAAAGACGAGGAAGTTTTAGAAGAAGTATTATATAAAATTATAGAAAAAAATCTAAATGTTAAAGATACTGAAAAATTAATAGATTCTTTAAAAGAAAAATTAAAAGAAGATACTAAATCAAGCAAACAAAGTATTAGAAATTTTATAAACTATAAAATATATATTAATACTATAAAAAATGCTTATAATGAAATATTAAAGACTGGAATAAAGGCAAAATTCGAAGAAAAAGAAAAAGATGATTATATTGAAGTAAGGGTAAAAATTCCTAAAAATAATTTATAAAGGTGGAGCTATGGGCAAAATAGTAACGATTTTCAATCAAAAAGGTGGAGTAGGAAAAACTACAACAAATGTTAATCTATCAGCGATATTAGCTGAAAAAAATAAAAAAATACTGACTATTGATATTGATCCCCAGGGGAATTCTACCAGTGGTTTTGGAATTGACAAAGACAAGGTAGAATACACTATATACGATTGTATTATGAATGAAATGGACCTAGAGGAAGTAATATTAAAAACTGATAAAGAAAATCTAGATGTGATTCCAGCTAATATAGAACTTGCTGGTGCAGAGATAGAGCTTACAAAATCTAAATACAGAGAAAACACCTTGAGAAAAAAATTAGTTACAATAAAGGATAATTATGATTATATATTTATAGATTGCCCACCATCCTTAGGTTTACTATCTATAAATGCACTTACAGCAGCAGATTCTGTAATCATACCTATACAATGCGAATACTATGCTTTAGAAGGTGTGAGTCAGTTAGTAAATACGGTTAAATTGGTAAAAAGAACCTTAAATCCTTCCTTAGAGATTGAAGGTATAGTACTTAATATGTTTGATGGAAGGACAAATTTATCCATACAGGTAGTAGAAGAAGTTAAAAAATACTTTAAAAACAAAGTTTTTACATCCATTATACCAAGAAATGTTACCCTTGCAGAAGCTCCAAGCTACGGAATGTCTGTGTTTGACTACGATAATAAATCAAAAGGTTCTAAAGCATATGAAAGTTTAGCTGAAGAATTTTTGAAAAGAAATTAGAGGGGGTATTTATGTCTAAAAAGAGAAAAGCTTTAGGTAAAGGACTATCTGCATTAATTAGTGAGGATTTAAATAAAGCAGATGACAACAACATTGTAGAAATAGATTTAAATTTAATAGAACCTAACCCAAACCAACCACGTAAGACCTTTGATAATGAGAAAATTCAAGAACTGGCTGATTCAATAAAAGAACACGGCCTGATTCAACCGGTAATAGTGAAAAAAGTAGAAGACAATTATCAGCTAATAGCCGGAGAAAGAAGATGGAGAGCTTGTATTGAGCTTGGAATGGATAAAATTTCAGCTATTGTAAGAGATTTAGATAATAAAAGTCAGACAGAGATAGCATTAATAGAGAATATTCAAAGAGAAGATCTTAATCCTATTGATGAGGGAGTAGCATACGAACTCCTAATTGAAAGATATGATCTCACCCAGGAAGAACTATCACAAATAGTAGGGAAAAGTAGGGTTTACGTTACTAATATATTAAGGCTTCTAAAACTATCAGACAGGGTTAAAGAGAAGATAAAAACAGGAGAAATTAGTCAAGGACATGGTAAAATACTTGTGGGATTGTCAGAAAATAGACAATATCAGCTACTAAATAGAATAGTAAAGGAAAAATTATCAGTTAGAGAACTGGAAAAAATAGTTAAAAACTTAAAAAATGAACCAGCTAAAAGCAAGAAAATACCAGTTAAAGAGCCCTATATACTAAATCTAGAAGAAGAACTTCAAAGTGCTTTAAATACTGATATTAAGATAAAAAATAAAGGTAAAAAAAAGAAGATAGAAATATTTTTTAGCGACGATGACCAGTTGGAAAATATTTACAAAATTTTGATAAATAACCCTAATAAGTAATTGACAAAACAATAACAATAAAGTATAATAACCGAAGTAATGAAAAAATTCGGTTATTATTTATTTTTATATAAAATAGGAGGTTAAAAAGTGCAAAAAACTATGAATTTAAAGGAAAACCAGGAAAACTTTAAAGAATTAAAAACCTACATAGAAGAGCATAAAGGAGAGAAAGGTATTTTGATGCAAACGTTACACAAGGCACAAAAACTATTTGGATACTTACCAATTGAGGTACAAAAATTTATATCCGAGGAAACTAAGACCCCAATGGCTGAAATATATGGAGTTGCAACTTTTTATACTCAATTCTCATTAACTAAAAAGGGAAAATATGTAATTTCAGTATGTATGGGTACTGCTTGTTATGTAAAAAACGCCCAGTTAATACTGGATAAATTAAAAAAGGAACTATATGTAGAAGAAGGGGAAACCACTAAGGATGAATTATTTACCTTAGATGCTACTAGATGTTTAGGATGCTGCGGGTTAGCACCTGTAATAATGATAGGTGAAGATGTATACGGGAAAATAACTCCAGATGACGTACCAAAAATTTTAGCTAAGTATAAATAAGGCAGGAGGTTAATATGAAATCTTTAGAAGAATTAAAAAAATTAAGAGATGAATCCAAGAAAAATTTAGAAATGAGAGATACTAATAAGAAAATTAGAATAGTGGTTGGAATGGCTACCTGCGGGATATCTGCTGGTGCAAGACCGGTACTACAAACACTAATAGAAGAAGTGGATAAAAACAACTTAAATGATGTACAGGTAGTTCAAACTGGATGCATAGGTATATGTAGATATGAACCAATTGTAGAAGTTTATAAACCTGGAGAAGAGAAGGTTACATATATATTTGTAGATAGTAGGAAAGCAAAAAGGATTATTTCAGAACATATAATTAATGGAAATGTAGTTAATGAATATACCATTGGTTCTGAAGAAAAACGAAAATAAGGAGTGTTAAGATGGCTATATTTAGATCTCAGGTTTTAGTTTGTGGAGGAACAGGATGTTCTTCATCAAATTCTGCTAAAATAAAAGAACAATTTGAAAGCAAAATTGAAGAGATGAGTTTAGATAAAGAAGTCCAAGTAATATCAACTGGATGTTTTGGATTATGCGAAGAAGGACCTATTGTAGTAGTTTATCCAGAAGGTGCTTTTTACAATAAAATGACCGTAGAGAAAGTAGATAGGATTGTAGAAGAGCACTTATATAAAGGAAGATTAGTTAAAGAATATCTTTATGAAGACAGTATAGACGAAGATATAATAAAATCCTTAAGTGAAGTAGACTTTTACAATAAGCAAAAAAGAGTTTCATTAAGAAATTGTGGAATAATAAATCCTGAAGATATAAGAGAATATATTGCTAAGGATGGCTACATGGCTTTAGGAAAGGCTCTTACTGAAATGACTCCTGTGGAAGTTATACAGGTAGTTAAAGACTCCGGCATAAGAGGAAGAGGTGGTGGAGGATTCCCAACAGGAGTAAAATGGGGATTTGCTGCACCAAATAAAGCAGACCAAAAGTACATAATATGTAATGCAGATGAAGGAGACCCAGGAGCTTTTATGGATAGGAGTATATTAGAAGGAGATCCTCACTCAGTTTTAGAAGCAATGGCTATTGCTGGCTATGCAATAGGGGCTACAAAAGGTTATGTATACGTAAGGGCGGAATATCCTATAGCAGTTAAAAGACTTGAAATAGCTATAGATCAGGCAAAAAAAGAAGGATTATTAGGGAAGGATATATTCGGTTCAGGATTTGATTTCGATGTAGAAATTAGACTAGGTGCAGGAGCATTTGTTTGTGGAGAAGAGACGGCTCTTATAGCTTCAATTGAAGGGAAAAGAGGAATGTCCAGAAACAAACCACCTTTTCCAGCAAATAAAGGTCTTTGGGGAAAACCAACTATTATTAATAACGTTGAAACCCTATCCAACATACCACAGATAATAAACAACGGAGCAGAATGGTTTAGATCATTTGGAACGGAAAAATCACCAGGAACTAAAGTTTTTGCCTTAGGTGGAAAAATTAATAATACTGGTCTTGTAGAGATTCCTATGGGTACAACTTTAGAAGAAGTTATATACGATATAGGAGGAGGATGTCCAGATGGTAAGCAGTTTAAGGCAGTTCAAACTGGTGGACCTTCAGGAGGATGTATCACTAGAGACCATTTAAAAACTCCAATAGATTTTGATTCTTTAGTAGAGCTAGGGTCTATGATGGGTTCAGGTGGTATGATAGTTATGGATGAAGATAACTGTATGGTTGATGTAGCTAGATTCTTTTTAGACTTTACAGTTGATGAATCCTGCGGTAAGTGTACACCATGTAGGGAAGGAACTAAGAGAATGCTTGAAATTCTCAATAAAATAGTTGAAGGAAAAGGAACCTTAGAAGATTTAGATACCTTAGAAGAACTTTCAGAAACTATTAAAAATACTTCTTTATGTGGACTAGGCCAGACAGCACCAAATCCTGTTATATCAACTTTAAAATACTTTAGAGATGAATATGAAGCGCATGTCACTTCAAAAACCTGTCCTTCAGGAGTATGCCAAGCCCTACTTAGTTATAAAATCACTGACAATTGTAGAGGTTGTACGAAATGTGTGAGAGTATGTTCTGTTGATGCAATAAGTGGAAAGGTTAAAGAAGTTCACGAAATAGATCAAGATAAATGTATCAAGTGCGGTGCTTGTATGGAAGCTTGCCCATTTGATGCTATTATTAAGAAATAGGGAAGGTGTTGATTATGGAAAAAGTAAGGGTTAAGATAAATGATATAAAAGTACAGGTACCTAAAGATTTCACAGTACTAATGGCAGCAAAAGAAGCAGGAATTGATATTCCTACACTTTGCTACTTAAAAGATATTAATGAAGTGGCAGCATGTAGGTTATGTGTTGTAGAAGCGAGTATAAATGGTCAGAAAATGAGAAATTTACCAACTTCCTGTGTTTTAAAGGTACAGGATGGTATGGAAGTTAAAACAAACACCAAAAGAGTAAGAAATGCAGTAAGAAGTAATCTTGAGCTAATACTAGCTAACCACAACAGGGAATGTTTATCGTGTACTAGAAATGGCACTTGTGAACTTCAAACTCTATGCGATGAACTAGGAATAGAAGATATAAAATATAAGGGTGAACAAAGAAGATGGCAGGTTGACAAGGTATCAAAGGCTATAGTAAGAGATTCAAGTAAGTGCATACTATGTGGTAGATGTATAAGTACTTGTAGAGATATTCAAGGTATAGGAATTTTAGATTTCACTGAAAGAGGCTTCGAGACTGAAATAGCACCAGCATTTGACTTTTCAATGGACAATGTTCCTTGTATATACTGTGGACAATGTATCCTAGCTTGTCCGGTAGCTGCATTAAAAGAAAAATCTAATATTGATGAAGTATGGGAAGTATTAGACGACCCTAAAAAGCATGTTATAGTGCAGACTGCACCTGCTGTAAGAGCTTCCTTAGGGGAAGAATTTGGATACCCTATTGGAACTAGAGTAACTGGTAAAATGGTTGCTGCTTTAAGAAGGATAGGTTTTGATAAAGTATTTGATACTAATTTTACTGCAGATTTAACTATTATTGAAGAAGGTAATGAATTTTTAAATAGAGTGCAAAATGGTGGAACACTCCCAATGATAACTTCTTGCTCTCCAGGATGGATAAGATACTGTGAATTAAATTATCCTGAATTTTTAGATAACTTATCAACATGTAAATCACCGCAGCAGATGTTTGGAGCTGTAGCTAAGTCATACTATGCTCAAAAGGCTGGAATTGATCCTAAAGACATAGTTGTAGTATCAGTAATGCCTTGTACTTCAAAGAAAAACGAAGCTGCAAGACCTGAAATGGAAGTAGATAGGATAAGAGACGTAGATTTTTCTTTAACCACAAGAGAACTAGGCACTATGATTAAACAAAGCGGTATTAAATTTCAAGATTTAGAAGATGAAGATTTTGATAAAGGAATGGGAGAATACTCTGGTGCCGGAGTAATATTTGGAGCAACTGGAGGAGTAATGGAAGCAGCACTAAGAACAGTTGCGGATATTTTAACAGACAAAGATTTAGAAAAAATTGAATATAAAAGAGTTAGAGGAATAGAATATATAAAAGAAGGCTCGGTAAAACTTCCTATAAACGGAGAAATGACAGAAATTAAGATAGCAGTAGTACATGGAACAAAACATGCGGCTAAGTTATTAGAAGATATTAAGAGTGGCAAAAAAGAATTTCACTTCATAGAAAT
>DPPH01000005.1:4382-5783 GCA_003539375.1 Clostridiales bacterium | reverse complement strand
ATATGAATAAGAAAAACATAATGATAGACTGTGACCCAGGACATGACGATGTAATGGCTATACTTTTAGCCCTGGCAAATCAGGACAAGTTCAATATACTGGGAGTGACTACAGTAGCAGGAAATCAAACTTTGGAAAAAGTAACCTTAAATTTAAGAAAGCTTTATACCTACTTAGGTATGAGTACACCAGCTGCCAGTGGTAAGGCAGGACCAATATACAGAGATTTAGTACTAGGAGATATGGTACACGGAGAGTCGGGACTTGACGGCTGGGATTTTCCAGAACCAACTTTTGAGCTTGATTCAACAAATGCCGTAACCTTTATGTATGAAAAGATTATGAGTTGTGAAGGAAAGGTTACAGTAGTTGCAGTAGGACCTATGACCAATGTAGGACTTCTTCTGGCTACATTCCCTGATGTAAAAGAAAAAATTGAAGCTATTTCAATCATGGGAGGATCAATCTATGCAGGAAACTTTACTCCCCATGCAGAATTCAACATCTATGTAGATCCAGAAGCAGCAGCGGTAATATTTAGATCGGGAATACCTGTTATAATGAGTGGATTGGAAGTTACCCATGAAGCAGGCATAACAGATGAAGAAATCAAAGAGTTAATGAATAAAGAAGGTAAAGTATCTAAGATGTGTGGAGACTTGCTAAACTTTTACGTTAAATTCCACAGAGGAGAAGGCTATGCTTCTTTTCCACTTCACGATGTATGTGCTGTAATGTATCTTATGAATCCTGAGATATTTGAATACAAAGACCTTCAGGTAGAAATAGATACCTCCGATGGACCACACAGGGGTAGGACTGCAGCAGATAATAGACCTTGGATTAAATACGAAAATCCAAACACTAGAGTACTGGTAAATGTAGACAGAGAAAAATTCATAAAAATACTAATGGATGGATTTGCAAAATTAGATGAAGAATGTAAATAGGAGTAAATATGACCAAATCATACTTCGGTAAAAAGAGAGTTTTTATATATGCTTTAGGGCTTTTTCTCTATGCCCTAGGTATAGCTGTAGCTGCAAAGACAGAATTAGGGATAGCGCCGGTAAGTACTTTTCCCTATGCTCTATCTTTCATTACTCCCTTCAGCTTTGGTATAACAACCTTTTTTCTTACCGTGACATATATCTTGATTCAGATGATTTTATACGGAAAAGATTTCGAAAAGAGACAGTATTTTCAAATAGTAGTGGGAGTAATGTTTAGCAGTTTCATAGATTTATCCATGTACTTAGTTAGAGGTGTTAATCCTGAGATTTACATTAATAGGCTTTTAGTACTGGGAATTGGATGTGTAATTTTAGCCTTAGGTATCACTCTTTCTGTTATTTCAAATGTTGTAATACCACCAGCAGAAGGAGCTATAAAAGCAATAGC
>DPPH01000005.1:1959-4076 GCA_003539375.1 Clostridiales bacterium | reverse complement strand
ACTATAATTTCAGTTTTTTTAACAGGATTTCTAACTAAATTTTTCATGAAAATTTTAGGTGGTAAAATAGAAAGTTTTATAAATTAATAAGAAGGTGATTACTACGAAAGATAAACTTTATCAAATCATAGAAAAGAACAAAAACAAACTGATTGATTTTGGCAATGAAGTATTTAAAAATCCCGAACTTGGATATAAGGAAACCAATACTAAAAAATTAATTAAGGAATTTATTAAGGACATAGAATTATCCGAATATAAAGAATATGCTATCACTGGAATGAAGGCTACAATAGGTAGTGGAGATAAATTACATATAGGACTTTTATGTGATATGGATGCTACCCCTACTGTAAACCATCCCTATGCTAACAAAGATGACAACGGGGCCCATGCCTGTGGTCATAATTCACAGATGACTATAATGCTTGGAGTATTTAAAGCTTTTGCTGAAAGTAAGCTTCACGAAGAACTAGACTGTAAAGTATCCTTAATAACAGCTCCAGCAGAAGAATTTGTAGATTTTCAATACAGACTTAATCTTGTAAAAGAAGGGAAAATAAAAGCTTTCTCAGGCAAACAAAACCTTATTCTGGAAGGAGCCTTTGATGATGTAGATATAGTCTTAGCCTCCCATGGAAACGGAATGGAAGGTCACGTAATAGAAACGGATGTTTCAAACAATGGATTTACAGCAAAGACGGCATACTTTAAAGGAAAGGCGGCCCATGCAGGAGCTTATCCAGAAAAAGGTAGAAATGCTCTAAATGCTGCAGTACATGCTATTAGTGGTGTAGGACTGTTAAGAGAAACCTTTAAGGATGATGACCATGTAAGATTTCATCCAATAATTAAAAAAGGTGGAGATGCAGTAAATGCTGTCCCTGAAGAGGTAGTAGTAGAAACTTACGTTAGAGCAGCTAGCATTGAAGCAGTATTTGATGCAAACAAAAAAATTGACGATGCTTTTATATACAGTGCTAAGGCATTAAGGTGCGACTGTGAGATAGAAAATATACCTGGATATATGCCGAGCAATTACTTTAGCCCTATGAAAGATGTAATTATTGAAAATGCTGAAAATTTCGTAGATAAAAAAAATATTTACAGTGGTGGGAAGACCTTCGCTTCTGATGATTTATCTGATGTGTCTGCAATGACACCGGTAGTTCAGATTGGCTATAGTGGATTTGAAGGTGATTACCACAACTACGATTTTAATATAAAAGATGAAGAGATGGCCTATATCATACCGGGAAAAGTATTGGCAGGATCGGCATACGATATGATGAAAGATATCGAAAAAACAAGAAATATACTAAAAAAATTCAAACCTGTAATGAATAAAAAAGAATATCAAGAAAAATGGCTTAAAATATAACCACTGGAAGGAATGATATTATGTACGATATAGTAGTTGTAGGGAGTATAAATGCAGACCTTGTATTTGAAGCCGATAAACGACCAAACCCGGGAGAAACACTTATAGGAAAAGACTTCAAGACTGTACCGGGAGGAAAAGGTGCTAATCAGGCTATTGCTGCTTCAAGACTGGGAGCAAAAGTGGCAATGATGGGATGTCTAGGTGAAGACCAAAACGGTATTTTTCTAGAAGAAAACCTAAAGGTAAACAAGGTAGAAACAAAATTTATAAAAAAAGTAAAAGGTGTACCCAGCGGAGTAGCAGGAATTACCTTAGCGGAAGGTGATAACAGCATAATTGTTGTCCCGGGAGCAAACTACGAAGTAGATAAAACCTATATAGATAAAAACAAAGAAGTAATAAAGAGTGCAAAAATAGTTTTATTACAGCTGGAGATACCTATTGAAGTTGTTGAGTATGTAATAGATATATGCAGCAAGAATAAGGTAAAAACAATCTTAAATCCTGCTCCTATACAAAAGCTTAAGGAAGATACTTTAGAAAAACTAGATTATCTAACTCCAAATGAACATGAGTTCGAAATCTTATACGGAAGTAAAAGAGAAGAAGAAATGCTAAAGAAACATAAAAACAAACTGATTATAACCAAAGGAAGTGAAGGAGTATCTTTTTCCGATGGAGATAAAGTAATAAATATACCGAGCAACAAGGTAGAAGTAGTAGATACTACCGG
>DPPH01000005.1:551-1670 GCA_003539375.1 Clostridiales bacterium | reverse complement strand
TATAAAGGAAAGTATTGAATTTGCCAATAAGGCAGCGGCTATATCAGTTACGAAATTCGGAGCCCAAGGCGGTATGCCTACACTAAAAGAAGTTGATGAGTTTTAAAGGAAGGTTTAACCTTCCTTTTTTAATTCCAACACATACGAAAATTAGAAGTTATAAATTGGACCAAAGTTCGTTAAAGTTTATAAAAATTATAAACTACTCCTAAAAAACATCTATAAAAAAGAATATATAATAGTTTAAACGAATAAAATTATCAATTACCAAAAAAATATTCGCAAAACATTGACTATAATATAGGTATTTGATAATATATAGTGGGCTATCAAGAAAGATAGCAAGGAGGTTTATATGAATAAAAAAGATTATGATGTTATAATTATAGGTGGAGGACCAGCAGGTATCTTTACCGCATTAGAATTAATTGAAAAAGATGAAAATTTAAATATACTCCTTTTAGAAAAAGGAAAAAATATAGACGCAAGAAACTGTCCAATAGGCAAATCAGTAGATAAATGTATAAAATGTAAGCCATGCTCTATAGTTACAGGATGGGGTGGTGCTGGCGCATATTCCGATGGTAAGCTTACCCTTACTACTGAATTTGGTGGTGTACTGGATAAATATATTTCAAAAAAAGGACTGGAAGAATTAATTACATATATCGATAAAATATATGTAAGATTTGGAGGTACCGAAGAAGTACACGGAGTAAATCAGGAAAAAGTACTGGAAATCGAAAAAAAGGCTGCTTCAGCAGATTTAAAACTTATACCAGCACTTATAAAGCACTTGGGTACAGATAAAAACTATGAAATACTTAAAAAGATACAATACTATCTGCAGGATAAAATAGATATTGAATTTTTAACTGCAGTAGATAAAATAATAGTAGAAGATAATAAAGCAGTAGGTGTTTATACTGATAAGGGAGATACCTTCTATGCTAAATACATAGCAGCTGCACCTGGTCGTGAAGGAAATGAGTGGTTTAAAGGCGAAAGCGAAAGGTTACAGCTGGGATTAAAAAATAATGCAGTTGACGTAGGAGTAAGAGTAGAAGTACCTGCAGTTGTAATGAAGGATATAACCGATGTAGTATATGAATCAAAACT
>DPPH01000005.1:0-176 GCA_003539375.1 Clostridiales bacterium | reverse complement strand
CTGTTGGTATCAAAAGAATTTACAGAGCCTTTTGATTCTCCTATTGCATACGGAAAATATATAGCTTCTCTGGCGAATATGTTGGGAGAAGGAGTTTTAGTTCAAAGACTAGGAGATCTACTGGATGGTAGAAGAACCACTCATAAGAGACTTGAAAGAAGTTTACTACAACCATC
>DPPH01000071.1:3052-7048 GCA_003539375.1 Clostridiales bacterium | reverse complement strand
TATATAAAAAATTATCACCAGTAATTCACAGATAGACCGCTTAGGCGGTTTATTTTTCTTGAATTGATAGTAAATTAACGATATAATTAATTAACGAGGATAATAATGATAGAAATAACTTTAAGAAACTTAATAGACACAGAAAAATTTGGAAAAATCCTGGCCGATATATGCGGTCCAGGAACTTTAATATGTCTCAATGGAGACCTGGGAGCTGGGAAAACAACATTGACCCAATTTATAGGTGAAAATCTGGACGTTAAAGAATACATAAATAGCCCTTCCTACAGTTTAATGAATACTTATAATGGTAAGTATACAATTCATCATTATGATTTATATAAGTTGGAAGGTACTGATGAAGTTCTTGATATAGGTATAGAAGACTATTTATATTCTGATGATGTTATCATAATAGAATGGGCAGAAAAAATTAAAGACATTTTACCTAGGGACAGGATAGATATTTCTATAAAAACATTACTAAACTCGAGAGAAGTTGTAATTAATGGAAATGGAAAATACTTTTTGAATCTAAAGAAGGAGCTAAAAGAAAATGATTGTTTTAGGAATTGAATCTGCTACAGAAACTGCATCTTGTGCTGTTTTATCAGATGAGAAGTTATTAGGTGAATACAGTCAAAATGTTGGCAAAACTCATTCAGAAAGTCTCATGTCTCTAATAGACCAACTCATTATCGATACAGAAGTAAATCTAAGAGATATATCAGGTATAGCAATAACTAAAGGTCCTGGATCTTATACAGGTTTAAGAATTGGTATTGCAATAGCTAAAAGCATGAGTCAGGCTTTAAATTTACCGATTTTATCAATATCTACTTTAGAGAGTTTAGCTTACAATATACCCTACACAGATTTTATTATTAATCCTATTCTAGATGCAAGAGCCAATAGAATTTATACAGGCTTATATAAATGGGAAAACAATAAGATGTTAAATATGGAAGAAGACTCTGCTACAACCATTGAAGAACATATAGAAAATTTACAGAAAAAAAATATAACAAATAAAATTATTTTTATAGGCAATGGAGTATGCAGACATAAGGATATAATTAAAAGAAAACTAGGAGATAAATGTATATTTGCTTGTAATTATGTAAACAATCTCAAATCTTCATCAACGGCTCAAGCGGGAATAGAAAAATTAAAAATTCACGATTACCATACATGGGAAAATTTTAATCCTATATATTTAAGAAAAACACAAGCAGAGAGGAATAAATCATAGTTGTTTGAAATAAAAATATTAAATAAAGAAAAATATATTAATATTATACATAGACTTGAAACAAAAATATTTACAGATCCATGGTCAAAAAAAATGATAAAAACCGAGTTCAATAATAAGCTTGCCCTAATTCTAGGAGTAGTGAATACTAAAAACAAGGAATTGGTAGGCTATTCTTTTTTATTTAATATTTTTGATGAAATACATATCAACAACATCGCTGTTAAGAAAGATTTCAGGAATAAAGGTTTAGGGAAAAAACAGCTGGAATATATAATTAAATACGGTATCGAAAACAATTTTAGTAGAATAACTTTGGAAGTTAGAGAATCAAATACACCAGCAATAAATCTTTATAAAACTTATGATTTTAAATTGCTTAGCAAAAGAAAAGATTATTATACAAACCCTAAAGAAGATGCACTAGTATTAGTAAAGAATTTAAAGGAGAATAAAAAAATATAATGAGTGAAATTATAATGTTTTTAAAACATCCTAAAAAATTTTATGAAAATTTAGATTCAAATAAAATAAATATAAAGCCTTTTATAATAATAATATCTTTATATCTAATTGGGACCCTTATAACTAAAAATCTCTATGCAGAAAATCTAAGAGATTTAATTTTAAATACAGGAACAAATCAAAAAGAAGAAATAGACTTAATAATAAAAAATCAAACTATAACATCTTTTATTATTAATCCAATTCTTCCATTGATTGCTATTTTTGTAAAAAGCTATCTGTTAAACGGTATTTCCTATTTTGATGGAGTAGGGGAATTAAAAGACTCCATAAACGTTGTTTCCCATGCCTACATTATAGTAGCCTTAGGTAATTTGTTTAACAGCCTACTGAGTTTGATTTTTAACAATTACAATTTATCATTAAGCCTTAATCTTTTACTTGATTTGAAACAAAACAGTTATTTGTACAGCCTTATTGAATCAGTTAATCCCTTTGTAATGATTTATCAAATTATTACGATAATAGGAATTTCTGTTCTTTATAAAGTTGAGTATAAAAGAGCTGGTATATTCGTAATTGGAACATGGGTAACCTGGCTTTTGATTTTCTCAGGGCTAAATTCCTTTGTTGGATAGTTAAATTAATATTTTCTTTACAGTTTCAAGGAAATAATCTATATCCTCTCTGGTTATTCCATTGTGGGTAACCAATCTACCTTTACCATATTCTGTTGAATTGATAAGTATGTTATTATCCAACAACTTCCTACTAAAATCTTCATCGGATATGATAGTGTTATCTATTTCAAAAAATACCATGTTAATTTTCAGGTTTTCTAAATCAACATTTACTCCGTCAATTTTAGACATTTCGTTGCCAAGGTAGGATGAATTCTTGTGATCTTCATCCAATCTTTTAGACATTTTTGTCAATGCAATTATACCGGCAGATGCTAATATCCCTACCTGTCTCATACCTCCACCTAAAATTTTTCTATAGAATCTAGCTTTTTCTATAAAATCTTTATTACCAATTAAAAGAGAACCAACTGGAGCACATAATCCTTTAGATAAACATAGATTAATACTATCTGAATATTGAGCTAATTCAGAAATTTCAACACCTAAAGATACAGCTGCATTTATAAATCTAGCCCCATCTGTGTGTACCGGAATATTTCTTTCCCTAGCTAAATCATAAATATCCTTCGATTCTTTAACAGTAAGAACATTACCGCTGGAGTGAGCATTTTCTGTACATATAAGAGTAGTTTCTGGATGGTGAATATCCTTGGAACGAATTCTTTTTTTGACTTCTTCAACTTTCAAAATACCATTCGCAGATGGGATTTGAGACATATTAACAGAGGATATTAGAGCTGGAGCTCCTGCTTCGTGTTGAAAAATATGGCAGCTATCACCTAATATTATTTCATTTCCAGGGTTTGTCCATGTTAAAATAGCAAGTTGGTTTGCAAAAGTTCCACTGGGTACAAATAAAGACGCCTCTTTTCCAAATATCTCGGCCCCAATGCTTTCAAGTTTATTAACAGTAGGATCATCTCTATATACGTCATCCCCGACTTCAGCATTGTACATAGCCTTACGCATTTCTTCTGTTGGCTTGGTTACAGTATCACTTCTTAAATCAATCATCTTAAACTCCCTTGTTTAATTATTTTTTATTATAAAAACATTATATCAAAAGTAAAAATATGCTACAATACAAAGCTGTTCCTTTACAATAATAAATATGTAATTTATACTATAGTAAGGTGAAAAGAATGATAAAATATATTTTAAATAAGTCTTTAAAAGACGATATGATAATTCAAATAATATACATGAAAAAGGATAAAATAACAGAAAGAAATATTAAAGTAAAAGAAATCTCTGAAGATAAAGTAAAAGCATACTGTTATCTAAGAAGGGAAATAAGATATTTTAAAATAGAAAATATATTATCAGCAAAGATTTTAAATGATTGGAGTAAAAAATGAAAGATACATACATACTTGCAATAGAAACTTCCTGTGATGAAACGGCAGCAGCAGTAGTAAAGAACGGTAGAAAGGTTCTTTCAAACGTCATTTCATCTCAAATAGAAATACACCAAAAATATGGTGGAGTGGTGCCGGAAATTGCATCAAGAAAGCATATAGAGAACATTAATATAATAATAGATAGGGCATTAAAAGAAAGTAAAAAGACTTTTAATGATATTCATGCTATTGCGGTTACCTACGGACCGGGATTAGTTGGAGCCCTTCTAGTGGG
>DPPH01000071.1:0-2762 GCA_003539375.1 Clostridiales bacterium | reverse complement strand
TAAACCATATAGAAGGTCATATAAGTGCTAACTATATAAGTCATAAAGATTTAGAACCTCCTTTTATGAGTTTGATTGTTTCAGGAGGGCATACACATCTTGTAAAAGTAGAAGACTATGGGAAATATCGGGTGCTTGGTCGTACTAGAGATGATGCAGCAGGAGAAGCATTTGATAAGATAGCGAGAAGTTTACAACTAGGATATCCAGGAGGTCCATTAATCGATAAAATCGCTAAAACAGGGAATAAAGAAGCTATAGATTTTCCTAGAGCTTATCTAGAAGAAGATTCCTTTGATTTTAGTTTTAGCGGTCTTAAATCAGCAGTATTAAACCATATCAATAATAGTAAGCAAAAAGGTATCGAACTTAATATTCCAGATATAGCAGCAAGCTTTCAAGAAGCCGTAGTTGAAGTTTTGGTAAATAAAACTTTAAAAGCATCTGAGCAATATGATTTAGACAAAATAGTTTTAGCTGGAGGGGTTGCATCAAATAATAGATTAAGAGAACTTTTCAACCTAAAATTAAATAATAAAAAACTATATTATCCAGATAAAATCCTATGTACTGATAATGCTGCTATGATAGGTAGTTCAGCTTATTATAAATATTTGAATAAAGATTTTAGCAACTTCAAACTTAATGCTGTGCCTAACTTAGAACTTACTTCTAATATTTAAAAAAGTTGCATAAAAATTACAAAATTGATACAATTTTTCTGTAAGATACTTTTTTAAACAAAATAATACTTTAGGTAGGTGTAATTATGAGTAAGGAAATTGATAAATTAATTAATGAGGACAATGTAGTTGAATTATTAAAAGATTTAGTAAGCATCTACAGTCCTTATTTTAAAGAAGATGAAGTAATGGATTACGTACATGATTGGTTGAAGGGTAGGGATATAGATACAAAATACTTCAAATATCATGATGATAAGGTTACAAAGTTTGAAGGAATAGACGTAATAGGTGAAATAAAAGGAACCAAAGAAGGACCAAAAGTACTTTTGAATGGACATCTTGATACTGTTACTATATGTGAAGGATGGGATACAGAACCAACTAAGCCCTTAATAAAAGACGGTAAAATGTATGGTATAGGTGCTTTAGACATGAAATCTGGAGTAGCAGCCATGATGATAGCTATGGAGGCTTTTAAAAATAAGCACCAGGAATTTAAAGGCAGTATAATTTATTCCTTTGTTTCAGATGAAGAAGGACCTTATGGTTTAGGAACTAATTTTTTGATTCATGAAAATATTATCAATGATGCTGATGTAGCGATTGTACCGGAACCAAGTGCAGGGTTTACAGAAGAAAAATTCCCATGTCTTTGTTTAGGAGCTAGAGGAGGATATTCTTATAAGGTAAGGTTTATAGGAAAATCAGCCCATGCAGCAAATCCTGAAAAAGGTGTCAGTGCTATAGTTGATGCCAGTAAAGTTATACTAGAATTAAAAAAATTAAACCTGAAAAAAGATGAACATCTTGGTAAAGGAGATATTTGTATTATTGAAACAAAAGGTGGAGGAGCAGCATGTTCAGTAGCCGATTTAGCTGAATTCACTGTTTTTAGACATATAGTCGTAGGAGAAGATAAAGTGTCTTTAAAAGCAGAAGTAGATGAAGCTGTTAAAAATGCAAATATAGAATCAGAATATGAAGTTATTTTTAGAGATGCACCAACACCAAATAGTGATGGATTTTTGCCATATCTAGTTGGCGAAGATAACGAATATACTCAAAAATTTATAAGTTCTATAAAAGATATTACTAATGAGGAGCCAGTAATATCATACTTCAGTAGTATCGGAGATTTTAATTATATTGGCTCAAGATTAAATATACCTACTTTTGTCTTTGGTCCAAGTGGAGAAAGATATCACTCATCTAACGAATATGTTGTAATAGATGATGTTGTTAAGACAAGTAAAATAATATTTGATTATTTAGAGAAATTACTAGTATAAAATTCACTGCAGAAGCTTAGTTTTTAAAACTAAGTTTTTGCTTATTTTAATTACAGGAGAAATATATGAGAATAATTAAGTATGAGGAAATTAAAAATACAGTAAAAAAAATGTTTATAGACGCAAATTATAATGTTGATGAAGAAGTACTAGAAGAATTAAAAAAATCTTATGATAAAGAAAATGAAGAAACTGCAAAATTTGTTTTAGAAACTATAATAAAAAACGATGAAATTGCAAAAAATGAAAAAGTACCTATTTGCCAAGATACTGGTATGGCAGTTGTTTTTATTGAGATAGGAGAAGAAGTAAGCCTTGATCAAGGTTATTTATACGATGCTGTTAATGAAGGAGTAAGAGAAGCATACAAAGAGGGATTTTTAAGAAAGTCTGTTGTTGATGATCCTCTATTTTTAAGAAAAAATACTGAAGACAATACTCCAGCAGTTATTTATACTGAAATAACAAAGGGAAATAAAATCACAATTACTGCACTTCCGAAAGGATTTGGAAGTGAAAATATGAGCAGGATAAAAATGATGAAGCCTGCAGATGGAGTAGAAGGAGTAAAAAGATTCATAATTGAAACAGTAAAAGAAGCAGGTCCAAATCCATGTCCTCCAATAATCTTAGGAGTAGGAATTGGAGGAACTTTTGAAAAAGCAGCTTTAATATCAAAAAAAGCTCTTGCTAGAAGCATAAACTCCAAAAACGAGAATGAAAAATATGCCGAACTTGAAAAAGAACTTATGGATGAGATTAATAAGTTAGATATTGGACCGGGAGG